>CAXSIB010000167.1:0-6852 GCA_964237095.1 uncultured Actinomycetales bacterium | reverse complement strand
GGGCGAGGGTCCCGACCGGTGTCGAGCACCCCGCGCCCAGCGCGGCCAGCACCGCCTGGTCGTAGTCCATCGGGTCGAACTCCACGACCCGCCGGATGCTGTCGTCGCGCACGACCACCTCGTTGCCCATGGAGTCGATCAGGTTGCGGCCGGTCTGCACGTCGACGTCGGTGACGAGGGACAGCCAGCGCGAGGACAGGCTCGGGGTCAGGAACGGCACCGGGACCACGAACATCCGCCGGCCCTCCAGCGCTCCCACCCGACGCATCATCTCCAGGTACTCCAGGACGTCCGGGCCGCCGATGTCGAACGACCGGTTGCCGCGGCCCGGGTACGCCAGCACCCCGACGAGGTAGCGCACGACGTCGGCGACCGCGATCGGCTGGGTCCGGGTCCGCACCCACCGCGGCGTGATCATCGCGGGCAGGTGCTCGACGAGCTGGCGGGTCATCTCCCAGGAGATCCCGCCGTGCCCGACGATGATCCCGGCCCGGAGGCTGACCACCGAGACCCCCGCGCCGCCGAGGAGGCGCTCGACCTCGCGGCGGCTGCGCAGGTGCGCCGACAGGTCGTCGGCGTCGTCGCCGAGCCCCCCGAGGTAGACGATCCGGGTGACGCCGGCGCCGGCGGCCGCGGCCGCGAACGAGCGGGCCGCCTGGGCGTCGCGCTCCTGGAAGTCGGCCTGCTCGAGGGAGTGGACCAGGTAGTAGGCGGCGTCGCAGCCCGCGAGGGCCGCGTCCAGGGACGCCTCGTCGTGGACGTCGCCGCCGACCGCGGTCCCCGCGCCGGTCTCCGGGTACTCGCCGGGGCGGCGCGTCATGGCCTGCACGTCGTGCCCGGCCTCGACCAGCGCCGGGCAGAGCCGGCGGCCCACGAAGCCGGACGCACCCGCCACCAGGACCCGCATGCCCCCAGGATGACGCACCCGACCGGTCGGCGGCAGCGCGGGGCCCGGCGTGCGGGGCACCGGGGCCGGGTCGCCGAGGATGGCGGCCGTGGACGGGCCGGCGGAGAGCACCTCGGACGGCACCTCGGACCGCACCCCGGATCGGATTCCGGTGGGTGCGGCGGACGAGGTCGCCGCCCGGGCCTGGTTCCACGGGACCCGGCCCCGGTCCCGGCTCGCCGCGGGGGTCCTGGTCACCGACCGCGCCGGGCGGGTGCTGCTGGTCGAGCCGACCTACAAACCCACCTGGGAGATCCCGGGCGGCGGCGTGGAGGCCGGCGAGGACGCCCCGACCGCGTGCGCGCGGGAGTGCCGGGAGGAGCTCGGGCTCGACCTGCCCCTCGGCCGCCTGCTCGTCCTGGACCACCTGCTCGACCCGCCGCCGCGGGGGGCGGCGATCACCTTCGTGTACGAGGGCGGGGTGCTCGATGCGGACGCGCCCCTCGTCCTGCCGCCGGCGGAGCTGCGCAGCCACCGCTTCGTCGACCCCGCGGACCTCGACGGCCTGGTGATCCCCCGCCTCGCCCGCCGGGTCCGGTGCGCCCTGGTCGCCCGCCGCGACGCCACGGTGGTCGAGCTGAGCGGCGGGCGGCCCCGGTGAGCCCGGCCGACCGTTTCCGCGCCGGGCTCGGGGCCGGCGACCACGGTGACCCGGGAGTCGGCGCGGGTGCCGGGTCCGGCGGCATCGGTGACAGCGGGACCGGGCCGCGGTGGTCGGGCGCGCCGACCGGGTACCGCTGCCCGTTCTGCGACCTGGTGACCGGCCACCCGTCCCCGCCGACGGTCTCGACCGCCGACGACGTGGTCCATCGCGACGACGACGTCCTCGCGTTCGTCGCGGCCCGCTGGTGGCCGGACAACCCCGGGCACGTGCTGGTGATCCCGGTCGAGCACGTCGAGAACGTGTACGAGCTGCCCGATCGGCTGGCGGTCCCCCTGCTGCGGGTGGTCCGCGCCGTGGCGATCGCGATGAAGACCGCCTACGGCTGCGACGGGGTCACCCTGCGCCAGAACAACGAGCGCGCCGGTGGGCAGACGGTGTGGCACCACCACCAGCACGTCGTCCCGCGGTGGCGCCAGGACTTCTTCCGCCACCACACGTTCGGCGACGTGCGCCCGGCCGCGGACCGCGCCCGCTACGCCGCCCTCCTGCGCGCCCGGCTCGCCCCGTAGCAGCCGACGGGATCACGGGCTGGTGCCCGGTGGTCCTGGCAGGGTGAGGTCGTGGTCGTCGACGAGTGGCTGCAGGATCTCGCGCGGCGCCTCGGCCGGGTCGAAGGGGTGGTCGGCGTGCTGCTCGGGGGCAGCCGTGGACGCGGTGAACACTCCCCCGGTTCGGACTTCGACCTCGGCCTCTACTACCGGCCACCCCTGGACACCGCCGCCCTCGCCGACCTCGCCCGGCAGGTCGGGGGGCCGGCGGCGGAGGTCACCGAACCCGGTGGATGGGGGCCGTGGGTCGACGGCGGCGCGTGGCTGAGCGTCGACGGCACCCGCGTCGACTGGATCTACCGGGACGTCGACCGGGTGCAGGCGGCCTGGGACGACGCCCGCCACGGCCGGTTCGAGTTCCACGCCCAGACCGGCCATCCGTTCGGCGTGCCCGACTTCGCCTACGTCGGTGAGGTCGCCCTCGGGGTGGTGCTGGACGACCCGTCCGGCCGGCTCGGTGTCCTACGGGGGCAGGCCGCCGGTTACCCGCCGGCCCTGGCCGAGGCACTCGTGCAACGGCTGGCGGAGGCGGACCTCCTGCTCGGCGGCCTCCGGGCGGCGCAGCGCGCGGACCCCGTGTGGATCGCCGGCTGCCTGTTCCGGGTGGTGCTGCGCTGCGTCCACGCCCTGCACGGACGCGCCGGGCGGTGGCTGGTCAACGAGAAGGGTGCGGTGGGCTCCGCGGAGCGGCTCAGCCTCAGCCCACCCGGTTTCGCCGACCGGGCCCGAGCCGTCCTGGGGCGGCTCGGGACCACCCCCGCCGAGCTCGCGGCCACCGTCGACGCCGCGGCCGACCTCGTCCGCGACACCCGGACCGCGGTCCGGTGACCGCCCGTCCCCCGGCTCCTGCCCGTCCCCGGGCCGCCGGCCGGTCCCGTCAGACGGTGGACCCGCGGCGGGCGGCGTGGCGGACCAGGCTCATCGGGCCCTCGACCAGCACGTCGCGGGCGTCGCGGCCCTCGATCTGGTCCACGAGGGAGTCCACGCCGGCGGCACCGAGCTCGGTCAGGGGCATCGCGACGCTCGTGACCGGGACCCCGAGGTAGGGCAGGCAGGCGTCCTCGTCGAAGCTGACGAGCGACACGGCGTCCGGGACCCGGACGTCGCGCAGGCGGAGGTTCGCGATGACCCCGTGCAGCTGCGGCAGGCTGCCGACGCCGATCGCGTCCGGGGCGCCGGCCGCCGGCGCGGCCGAGAGGCGGTCGGTGCACTCCCAGCCGCCCGCCTCGGTGGCCGGGGCGTGGACCACCCGCACCCGCAGGCCCAGCTCCCCGCCGAGGCGGCGCGCGGCGGCGCTGCGGCGGCGGACGGTGTCGATCTCGCGCGGCGCGTCGAGGTGCACCACCGAGCGGCGGCCCGTCACCGCCAGCTCCTGCAGGAACAGCGCGACCGCGGTCTCCTCGTCCATCACCACGTCGTGCCCGGGCCGGTTGCCGCGGCGGTTGAGGAACACGTGCGGCACCCGCGGCGCGGGCGTGCTCCGCCCGCGGGCGCCGGAGGCGTTGGCCAGGATCAGCCCGTCGACCCGGCTCTCCTCGACCAGCGGGGCGTAGTCGGCGGCCGGGCGCGGGAGCTCGGCGGGCTCGGACACGATGAGCATCCCGAAGCCCCGCTGGGCGGCACGGTCGATGGCCCCGCGCTCGACCACCGACCAGATCGGGTTGCGCACCATCGGCACGACCATCGCCAGCGCCCCGGTCCGCGACTGCTGGAGGGCCCGCGCGAGGACGTTGGGCCGGTAGCCGGTGCGCCGCGCCGCAGCCAGGATCCGGTCGCGGGTGGTGTCGCGGATGGACAGCGCCGGGTCGTCGTTCAGCACCCGGGAGACCGTCGAGACGTGGACGCCGGCCGTGGCCGCGATGTCGACGAGGCGGACCCGGCCGTGGGTCCGCAGCACCGTTCCCATCAGGGCGGGGCCTGTCCGCAGCCGTGTCGCGGAACCTGGGCCGGGACCGGGGTGGCGACCCGGGCGCGGTCGACCCCCGCCCCGGCGGCGAGTGCCCGGCTCACCCCGCCAGCTCGGCGGACGCCCCCGCGACGACCTCGGGCCGGTGCTCGACCGGGTGCGGGCCGAACGCGTAGTGGCAGGCGGCCACGTGCCCGGCCGGGTTCCCGGCCGCCACCGGCGGCCCGGTCAGCGCCGGGTCCTCGGTGCGGCAGCGCTCGGTGGCCAGCGGGCACCGCGGGTGGAAGCGGCAGCCCGTCGGGACCGCGTAGGGGCTGGGCGGGTCGCCCTGCACGCCGACACGCTCGGTCGCCGTCCCGGGCTTGAGCCGCGGGATCGCCCGCAGCAGTCCCTGCGTGTAGGGGTGGCGCGGGTCGCGGAAGAGCTGCTCGGTGGGGGCGACCTCGACGATCCGACCGAGGTACATCACCGCGGTCCGGTCGCAGAGGTGCCGGACGACGGCCAGGTTGTGCGCGACGAACAGCATCGTCAGGCCGAGGCGGTCGGTGATGTCGTCGAGCAGGTTGAGGATCGTCGCCTGCACGGACACGTCGAGTGCGGACACCGGCTCGTCGGCGATGAGCACGTCCGGGGAGAGCACCAGGGCCCGCGCGATCGCGACCCGCTGGCGCTGGCCGCCGGAGAACTGGCGCGGGTAGGCGTCGTAGGCGCTCTCGCTCAGCCCGACCAGCGCCAGCAGCTCCCGGACCCGGCTCTCACGGTCGTCGCGGGTGCCGATCCCGTGCACCGCGAGGAGCTCGCGCAGGATCGCCCCGACGGTGAGGCGGGGGTTCAGCGAGGAGTACGGGTCCTGGAAGACCATCTGCATCCGGCGGCTGTCGGCGCGCGAGCGCTCGGCGGGCAGCACCCGGCCCTCCAGCCGGATCTCCCCGGAGTCCGTCGGCTGCAGGCCCATCAGGGCCCGTGCGATCGTGGACTTGCCCGACCCGGACTCCCCCACGAGCGCGAGGGACTCGCCGCGCGTGAGGGTGAGGTCCACGGAGTCCACGGCCCGTAGCCGCGGGACGTCCTCGTGGCGCAGGCGCTGGACCAGCGACGGCCGGCCCCCGAAGGAGACCGAGAGGTCCCGGACGTCGAGCAGGGCCTCAGACACCGGGACTCACCAGCTCGGCACGGGCGGCCCGGGCGCACTCGTCGTCGTGGCGGCAGGCGACCAGCCGCTCGGTCGTGGTGACGTCGGTCCGGACGGGCACCAGCGCGACCTCCCCGACCCGGCAGTCGTCCTGGACGAACGTGCAGCGCGCCGCGAACGAGCACCCCGGTGGGAGCGCCATCGGGTTGGGCGGCGCCCCGGGGATCGGGACGAGGGTGTCGCGGATGTCGTCGATGTCCGGGGCGCACCGCAGGAGTCCCAGCAGGTACGGGTGGTGCGGGGTGGCGAACACGTCGGCGACCGACCCGCGCTCGACGACCCGCCCGGCATAGAGGACCGCGAGCTCCTGGCAGGTCTGCGCGACGACCGCGAGGTCGTGGGTGACGAACACCAGGCTCGTGCCGCTCTCCTCGCACAGCCGGCGGAGCAGGGTGAGGATCTGGTCCTGGATGGTGACGTCGAGGGCGGTGGTCGGCTCGTCGCAGAGGACCACCTCCGGCGCGCAGGACAGCGCGAGGGCGATCATCACCCGCTGCCGCATCCCGCCGGAGAACTCGTGGGGGAAGGAGTCGTAGCGGCGCTTCGGGTCGGGGATGCCGACGCGGCGCATGAGCTCGAGGGCGTGCGTCCTCGCCGCCGAGCGGGACATCCCGAGGTGGAACCGCGGTCCCTCGCCGATCTGCTCCCCCACCCGCATGACGGGGTTGAGGGCGCTCATCGGCTCCTGGAAGATCATCGCGATCTTCGGGCCGCGGAGGCGGTCGAACGCGCTCGCGTCCAGTCCGACCAGCTCGGTGCCGTCGAGGACCACCGACCCGCCGGTGATGCGGGCCTGGGGCGGCAGCAGGCCGAGGACCGCCCGCAGGGTCAGGCTCTTGCCCGACCCGGACTCCCCGACGATGCCGAGGGCGCCGCCGCGGGGGACGTCGAAGGACACCCGGTCGACAGCCCGGAAGGTCCCGCCGTGGGTGGTCACCTCGACCGTCAGGTCACGCACCTGCAGGACGTCGCCGGTCAGGCCCTCGGCGCGGTGGGTCCCGTTCCCGGTCCCGCTGCCGGAGCGGTGTGCGCCCGGACTGCTCATGCTTCCCTCCGGAGGACGTCGGCGAGCCCGTCGCCCACCAGCGACAGGCCGAGCCCGGTGATGACGAGTGCGATCCCGGGGAAGGTCGCGAGCTGCCAGTTGGTGGTGATGAACGCCTGCCCGTCGCTGATCATCGAGCCCCAGTCCGCGGTCGGCGCCGGGATGCCCAGCCCGAGGTAGCCGAGGGTCACGATCGCGAGGATGTCCAGGACGATGTCGGACATCGCGAACACCAGGGCCTGGCTGATCACGTTCGGGACGAGGTGCACGACGATGATCCGCCAGCTGGGGAGCCCGCCGGACCTCGCGGCCAGCACGTACTCCTGGCGCTTGGCCACCAGCAGCTCGCTGCGCACCAGTCGGGTGTAGGACACCCAGCCCACCAGGGTGATCGCGATGTAGATGCTGCGGGCGCCCGGGCCGAGCACGAACACCAGCGCGATGATCAGGACGTAGAACGGGAACGCCACGACGATGTCGACGAGCCGCATGATGATCGTGTCGAACCAGCCGCCGAAGTACCCGGCGAGACAGCCGAGCACCGTCCCGAG
>CAXSIB010000166.1:0-6858 GCA_964237095.1 uncultured Actinomycetales bacterium | reverse complement strand
CGTAGGCCTGGTCGAGGGTGCCGACGTCGGTGCCGGGCGGGACGATCTCGTCGATCCGGTCGAGGACGTCGTCGGACAGGACGACGTCCACGCCGGCGAGGAGGTCGTCGAGCTGGTCCATCGTGCGGGCCCCGAGCAGGGCACTGGTGACTCCCGGGTGGGAGATCGCGAACGCCATCGCGAGGTGGGGCATCGACAGCCCCGCCTCCTCGGCGAGCGGGACCAGCCGCTCCACGGCGTCCAGGCGGTGCTCGTCGCCGAACGCCTTCGTGAGGAACTTCGCCCGGATGATGTCGTTGTCCCGGCCGCGGCGGACGCGGCCGGTGAGCATGCCCTGGCCGAGCGGTCCCCACGCGAGGATGCCCATGCCGTACTGCTGCGCGACCGGCAGCACCTCGCGCTCGATGCCGCGGTTGAGGATCGAGTACGGCGGCTGCTCGGTGCGGAGGCGCTCCAGGCCACGCCGTTCGGCCACCCAGTGGGCCTCGACGAGGTTCGACGCCGGCATCATCGAGGTGCCGAAGGCGCGGATCTTGCCGCTGCGGACGAGGTCGGTGAGTGCGGAGAGCGTCTCCTCGATGTCCGTCTCGGGATCGGGGCGCTGGATCTGGTACAGGTCGAGGTGGTCGGTCTGCAGGCGCCGCAGGGAGTCCTCGACGGCCGTCGTGATCCACCGCCGGGAGGCGCCCTGCCGGTTCGGGTCGGTGCCCATCGGGCGGCTGACCTTCGTCGCGAGGACGACGGTGTCACGGCGGCCCTTCAGCGCTCGGCCGACGGTCTCCTCGGAGTCGCCGTAGGAGTCGGCGGTGTCGACGAGGTTGACGCCGGCATCGAGCGCCCGGTGGATGATCCGAATCGAGTCCTCGGGGTCGGGGTTGCCGATCTGGGTGGCGAACATGAGCGTCCCGAGTGCGTAGGGACTGACCTTGATACCGGTTCGGCCGAGCGTGCGGTAGCGCATGAGGGTTCTCCAGACGTGGGACGAGGTGGACGGACACTGCCGTCCACGTAGAGTGACACGAAACGGAAGCTCTTTCCGAAACATACGGAACAGCTTTCCGGTTGTCCAGCAGGGAGGGTCATGCCACTCGAGTCCGCGACGACGTCCCCGCCGGCCGCCACGACGGCCCCGTCGGCGGGGGGCGGGACCGAGCTGTCCCGGCGGCGGCGCGCCGACGCACGGCGCAACGTCGTCGCCCTCGTCGAGGCCGCGCGGACGGTGTTCGCGCGCAGTGGGGTGGACGCGCCCGCGAAGGAGGTCACCGATCTCGCGGGCGTGGGCGTCGGGACGCTCTACCGGCACTACCCGCGCCGCTCGGACCTCATCGTCGCCGTGCTGCAGCACGAGCTCGACGACTGCGTCGAGGCCGCGGACGAGCTCCGGGCCACGCTCGGTCCGTGGGACGCGCTGACCCGCTGGATCGAGCGCTTCACGGACTTCGTCGACACCAAGCAGGGGCTCGCCGCGGCGCTGCACTCGGGTGACCCGGCCTACGACGATCTCCCACGACACCTGCTGGACCGGCTCGAACCGTCGCTGCGGATGCTCCTCACGCGCGCGGTGGACGGCGGCCGTGCCCGCGGTGACGTCGCGGCCCGGGACGTCCTGACGACCGTTGCCCTCATCTGTCAGCCGGTCCGAGGCGAGGACCCGGGCTTCTGCCGGCGCATGACGAGGGTGTTCCTGGACGGGCTGGGCCGCGGCGCCGACGACGGGCCCGCCGGAGCCGCGTCCGGCGGGGTCACCCGCGCCGGGTGAGCAGCTCGCCGATGCGGCGGGCGCGGGAGGTGACGGCCGGGTGGTCGAGGGGACGGTCCCGCGGCGGGCCGAGCCAGCGGCAGAGCTGGCGGAGCCCGAGCAGCACCGCGCTGCGACGGATCGACTCCAGGTGGTCCGGCGGCAGCGGGTGGACCTGCCGGTACCCGTCCAGGACCGCCGGCAGCAGTGCGGTGGGCAGTGTCTCGGTGTCGTGGAGCAGGAAGTGGCCGAGATCGAACTCCGGCTCGGTCCCGCGGATCTCGCCGAAGTCGATCAGCCCCGTGTACCGGTCCTCGACACAGAAGATCGGGGAGACGTCGACGTCGCCGTGCGCCAGGTGGGCGGTCGCGGGCGGGTGGGCGGCGGCGTCCTCGACCAGCGCCTCGACCGCGTCGAGCTCGGCGGCCGTGAAGAGCGCGGTCAGCGGACCGGGCCACGGCTGCGGCAGCTCCGAGACGAGGAATGGGTGGAAGGCGGCGTGCTCGGCCCGCAGCGGCCAGCCCGGACCCGACCGCCGGACCCACCCGAAGCCGTCCACCGGCACCTGGTTCAGCCGCGCCAGGTCCGCCCCCGCCTGCGTGGCGACCGACCGGGCGGCGGCCGGGGAGGCCGTCTCGGCGAGTGAGCGGCCGGGGATCTCGGTGGTGACCAGGACCGAGCGCCCGATCGCCTCGTCGAAGGCCTCGACGTGCACGACCCCCGGCACACGGACCCCGGCCGCGAGGAGCCGGCGGTGGAGCTCGGCGTCGGTCTCGAGGTTCTCCTCAGCCTCCTCCGCCACCCGCAGGTAGAAGGTCTCCGCGCCCCGGACGAGCCGGTACACCTGCGTCGAGACCCCGTCGGGGGTGCGTTCGACCGTGACCGGGACGGCGCTCCCGAACACCGCCCGGACCAGGTCGGCGACCGCCCCCGGGTCGATGTCGGCGCGCCGGTCCGCGTCCGGGGCGGCCGTGCCGGACGGGCCCGCGCCCAGCCCGCCGCGCGCCGCCGGGTCGTCGGCTCCGGTCAGCGCCGGAGCCGGTAGAGGACCTCGCCGGCGTCGTGCACGACGAGGGTGTCGGGATCGGCCTCCCACGCGGCGACGTCGATCGCCGCGGGATCGGCCCAGCCGACCGCGAGCCGGTCGGTGGTGGCCCGGTCGATCCCGGTCGCGAGGGTCACGTCGTAGCGGCAGCGCTCGCCGTCGACCGCGCTCCAGGTGCCCTCGCCACGGGCGTGGGTGCAGTGCGCGAGCACCGACCTCGGGACCCCGGTGAGCTGGTCGAGGTGGCCCAGCACCCAGTCGCGGCAGTGGTAGCCGACGGACTCGATCTGCGGACCGAAGGTGTGGCTGACGGCGCGCACGTGCGGCGCCCACAGGACGATCTCCCCGCCGTCGGCGACGACGGGCTCCAGCTTGTACAGGCCCTTCGCCGCGGTCCACATCTCGTCGTACCGCTCGGACACCATCGAGAGCACCCGGCGCACGGGCCGGTCGAGGTAGCGGACGTGGACCTCCGCGGACACCGCGGCCGCCGCCGCCCACGCCGCGCGGGGCGGCTCGGACACCGCGACGGTGTGCACGTCGTGGGTCCCGGACGCGACCGTCACCGCGACCGCCGCCCGCCGGCACGGGAGCAGCCCGGCGGCGGCCTCGATCAGCGCGCGCACGGGGGTGACCCCGGGCGTCCCGATCACGACGCCGCTGGTGATGAGCGCCCCGAGCCAGTGCGACGCGTCGATCATCTCCGGGCCGGAGATGCCGGGGAAGACGTACTTGTCCCCGCCGGAGAACCCGACCACCTCGTGCGGGAACACCGGGCCCACCACGAGGAGCGCGTCGTGGTCGAGCACGGCCCGGTTCACCCGGACGGGCACGTCCTCGGCGAGCCGCCCGCCGGACAGCCGGTGCACCTCGGCGGCGTCGACCGTCCCGACCTGCACCAGCGTCGCCGGGTCCCACCACTCGTGCTGGCGGATCTCGACGCCCGGCAATCGGTCCGCGCCGACCCACGCGGCGAGCCGGTCGGCCTCGATCTCGGGGTGCGTGCCGAGCGCGACGAGCACGGTCAGAGCGTCCACCCGGCCGGCGAGCGCCCGGTGGACGGCTGCGAGCAGCTCCGGGAGCGGGCAGCTGCGGGTGGTGTCCGGGACGACGACGCACACCCGGCCCCGCAGGTCCAGCGCGCGGACCTGCTCGGTCACGAAGGCCGCCAGCTCCTCGACCCCGAGGATCCCGGCGGCGTCCCCGAGGACCGCGGCGGGCCGGACCGCCGTCTCAGACACGTGATCCCGCCTCGAGCTCGCGCAGGAAGGCGAGGTCGTCGGCGATCCGCTCGGCCATGGGCAGCTCGGTGGAGAAGTCCTCGCACGACACCCACCCGTCGTACCCGATCGCGCGCAGTGCCGCGAACAGCTCGTGGAGGTCGGCCTGCCCGGTCCGCATCGGCGCCCACCCGAACTCCCACCGCGGCGAGCCGTCGGAGTGGGCTGCGGTGGGGGACCAGCGGGCGTTCTTGACGTGGACGTGGCCGAGGTAGGCGCCGAGCATCTGCAGCCCGGACAGGAGATCCTCACCGCCCTCGGCCACCATGTTGCCGAGGTCGTGCAGCACGCCGACGTGGGCCGGGTCGAGCCCGTCGAGGAACCGCAGGGCCGCGGACGGGCTCGACACGACGGTGCGGTGGTGGGTCTCGACCAGGACCCGGACCCCGTGCCCGGCGGCGTGGCGGGCGATCTCCGCGAACTGCCCGCGAGCCCGGTCGAACACGGCGGGGTAGGGCTCCGGGCCGCCGAGGGCGGGCACCCGGATCCGCAGTTGCGGCACGCCGAGGGCCACGGCGCCGGCGAGCGCGAGGGCGACGTCCCCCGGGTCGTCGCACAGCGCGTACGTCCCCACACTCGGCATCCCGAGCCCGGCGGCCGCGGTGAGCTCCCGCAGGCGCGGCGCCTCGGACGCCAGCGTGGACAGGGCGACCGTGCACCGGTTGCCCGACCAGAACGACGGTGGCGTCCCGGCCGCGACCGGCGGGGTGTCGAGCACGCGCCACTCGACGCCGTCCCAGCCCTGCGCGGCGAGGCCGGTCACGGCCTGCTCAGGCGTCCACTCCGGCAGGGCGACGGTGAACACGGCGAACCTCACGCGGACACCCCCGCCGCGGCCGGCACGCCGGTGTTGGTGTTGGTGCAGGTGGGAGCGGCGGGGGCGGGGGCGGCAGCGGTGGTGATCTCGTCGATGCGGACGGCCCGGCCGAGGGCGGCGGACCGGTAGACGGCCAGGACCGTCGCGAGCGCGCGCAGCCCGTCCGCGATCGTGACCCCGGGCTCCCGCCCGGTCCGGATCGCCTCGACCACGTCCGCGTACTGCCGCCCGTGGCCCACGACCATCGACGACGTGCCGGGCCCGCCGCCCCGGTGGCGCCCGGACTCCCCGGGCCCGACCAGGCCGACCGACTGGTCGGCGGCGCCGCCGACGCCGCGCAGGCCCGCCGCGACGGCGTCGGCCGACACGCCGGCCGCGCGGGCGCTGTGGAGGTAGTCCAGGCGGTCGTTGTCGATGACCGCCGAGCCGCCGTCGCCGAGCACCGCGACGCGGACGGTGAGCCCCGGGTAGGCCGCCGTCGTCGCGTGCAGGGTCGCGAGGGCGCCGGAGCGGAACGTCAGCACCGCGGCGACGACGTCCTCGACCTCGATGCCGTCGTGGGCGAGCGTGCCGGTGCGGGCGACGACGTCCACCGGCTCACCCAGCAGCCACAGCAGGAGGTCGAGGGTGTGGATGCCCTGGTTCGCCAGCGCTCCGCCGCCGTCGAGGGCGATCGTGCCGCGCCAGCCGGCCGAGGCGTAGTAGCCCGGCGAGCGCCACCACGGCACGGTCGCCGTCGCCGAGCAGACGCGGCCGAGGTCCCCGGCGGTCACGGCCCGGTGCACGGCCACCGACGCCGGGTCGAACCGGTGCTGGCTGACCACGCTCGCGACGGTGCCCGCCGGCGCGGCCGCGGCGGCCGCCGCGATCCGCCGGGCGGCGTCCAGGCTGACCTCGAGGGGCTTCTCCACCAGCAGGTGCAGGCCCGCCTCGAGGACCCCGACGGCCACCTCCGCGTGGCGTCCGCTGGGCGTGCAGACGCTCACGGCATCGACGTCGGTCCGCGCCAGCAGCGCGTCGAGGTCCGCCTCGACGGCCACGCCGAACCGGGTCCCGAGCTCCGCGGCCGCGTCCGGGTCGACGTCGTGGACCGCGACCAGCTCGGCGTCCGGGGACGCGGCGAGGGCCTCGGCGTGCACCCGGCCGATCACCCCCGCGCCGACGAGGGCGAAGCGGATCCTCGGGATCGCGGCCGACGTCGGCGCGGCACTCACGGGACCTCCTCGTCCTCGGGCGCACCGCAGGTCGCGTCGCGACGGGTCAGGGCGTCCTTCGCCCCGACAGTAGGCAGGACCCGTGCGAGACTGCAACCCTTTGCAGTCGGACCAGGTCCGGCTCGTGCCCCCGCCGGCTCGGGAGCACGGGCCGACGAGGGCGGCGGAGGGGTGGAGAGGTTGACGTGACCGCGGCACCGACGATCCACGAGGTCGCCCGCGCGGCCGGGGTGTCGACGTCGACCGTGTCGCGCTCGCTGCTGCGCCCGGAGCGGGTGAACCCACTCACGAGGGAGCGGGTGCGCGGGGTCGCGGAGCAGCTCGGGTACTCCCCGAGCCCGCAGGCCCGGTCACTGCTGTCCGGGCGGTCGATGACCCTGGCCCTCGTCCTGCCCGACATCACCAACCCGTTCTTCTTCGGGCTGATCCGGGGCGCGCAGGGGGCGGCCAGTGCGGCGGGCTACACCCAGGTGCTGCTGGACAGCGGCGAGTCGGTCGAGCTCGAACGCGAACACCTCATCCTGGCTCGGAAGTCGGTCGACGGGGTCGTGCTGGCCGCGTCCCGGCTCACCGATGCGCAGCTGGCCGCCGTCGCCGCGCGGCAGCCGCTGGTCGCGATCAACCGGGACGTCGCCGGGGTCGAGTCGGTGGTGATCGACACCCCGGCCGGGTACCGCGAGGCCGTCCGCCACCTGGCCGCCCTCGGTCACACCGCGGTCCTCTACGTCGCCGGCCCCGCGTTCTCCTGGTCCGACGGGCGGCGG
>CAXSIB010000165.1:0-6943 GCA_964237095.1 uncultured Actinomycetales bacterium | reverse complement strand
GACCGCCGCGAGCGCGGCTGCGGTGGCCGCGGCGAGGGCCGCGGCCGTGATCCGGGAAGTTCTCATGGGTGGTCCTCTCGACGGCCGCGACCCGGCCAGGACCGGCACGGACGGGCCGGTGAGGACTGGGGTGCAGGCAGGGGCGTCCGCGTTACGGCCGCGGGGCCGACGTCCGGCCCGCCGAACCACCACCGCCGGACCCGACGCGACGCCGGCCGCGGTCGGCACCGGTGGCCGGCCCGTTCCCTGCCCTCGACATCACCCTGTCCGACCGCGATCCTGTGGTCACGTCGGGTCGGGTCCCGTCACGGTGACGGTCCGGGTCCCTGGCGATCCGATCCCGGGCGGGCCCCCGGCCACGAAGGGGGGCCCCATGAGGGCTGCACGCCGTCACCTGTCCACCGTGACCGTCGCCGCGGCGACCGCGGTGGTGACCGCGACCGTGATCACCGGCGGGCCGGCGCTGGCCGCGTCGGTCGTGGCGTACGCGAAGAACGCCGGCGCGGTCGACGGGCGCCACGCCGTCGCGAACACCGCCTCGGTCGCCGCGCGCCGCGGGCAGCTCGTCGCGACCGGGGCGAGGTCCGGGCAGCTGCCGAACGACATCATCGCGCGCGCCCCGGACTCCGCGCGGCTGCAGGGCATCCCGCTGTCGGGGCTGGCCGGGTCGGCCATCTTCGCCCACGGCTTCTGGTCCCCGTCGACAGACCTGAAGAGCTTCTGCCGGACCGCGGCCTACACCCCCGCGACCGACAGCTTCGCCACCATCGTGGTCGACGCCGACGCGTTCACGACCGGGCCGGCGACGACCCTGGTCGTCCATCCCGCGGTCAGCACCGACGGGGGCGCGACCTTCGCCCCGACCCGGCCGAACTGGTACCTCGCCACCGCGGTCCCCACCCACTCCTACGGATCGGTGTCCAACGTCGCGACCGTGGCTCTCGTCCGAGGTCGCCACTACGCCTTCGCCGGGGTCGGCAACACGTCGAGCGCGACGCCCATCGCCGGCGACTGCACCCTGGACGTCCAGATCGTGCCCCGCCTGCCCGGCAGCCGGGTCATCGCCCCCGACGCCCAGGCGGCGTCGACGTCGACGGGCCGGCCCGCACCGGCCGCGGCCGGCCGGCACTGACCTGTGACCGACCGGGGCTGGCGTGGGGCGGTCCGAGGGGTGTAGGACCAGTAGCAGCCACGGACTCGCCGGAACCCGTGCTCCCCGGCTCGGGAGCGATCGGAAGAGAGGTCCCGACCGTGCCGCGCCCCATCCTCGCCCTCGCCCCGGCCGCACTGCTCGCTGTCGTCCTCGCCGCCTGCTCGTCGTCGACCGGGTCGGGGGACGCGGTCGCGACGACGTCCCCCTCGTCCGTGCCGCCGGCCACGACCAGCGCGCTGTCCCCGGTGTCGTCCGCGGCTCCCTCGTCGCCGGCCTCGTCGCCGTCCGCCGCCCCCGCCTCGACGGCGGCCTCGGGGCCCGCGTCGCCCCACCCGACGTCGCCGTCGGCCGCCTCGACGGGCGGTGCGGCGGGCGCGGGGATCACCTTCACGGGCAAGATCGCGGGCCGGATGTCGGTGACCGCGTGCTCGGGCGGGATCGCGCAGCTGGAGGTCGACGTCGACGGCGAGGACACCACCTACACCGGCGTGGTCGACGCGACGGACTTCGCGATCATCGGACCGGACTCCACCTCCTACACCCTCGCCCACGGGTCGGCGGCGCCCCGGGTCGGCGCGGGCGGGACGACGTTCACCGTGCACGGGACGAAGCTCATCGGGATCACCAATGACGACACGCTGACGGCGACGGGCTCGGTGACCTGCCCCTGAGGCGGGTCGGCGGCGTTCACGCCGGGTTGACCACCCGGACACGACGGCGAAACGTGCGAGCGGTGGGCTCCGTGGGCCCGAGGACGTCGTGCCGACCGAGGACGGACCCCGATGACCGACCCCGCCCCCCACCCCGTCGAGCTGACGGTCGTCGACACCGTCACCGCAGCGTGGGAGGAGTTCCCCGTCCCGGAGATCGACGCGGTCCTGGACTTCATCCCGCTCGTCGCCGACCCGGACACCGGCATGCAGGTGTTCAAGATGGTCTACCGGGCCGGGTTCACGAACCCGTGGCACACCCATCCCTGTGCCCACGGCGTGTACGTCCTCGAGGGCACCCTGACCACCCACCAGGGCGACCACCCCGCGGGCAGCTTCGTCTGGTTCCCCGAGGGCGGGACCATGCACCACGGCGCGGGCGCCGACGCGGACTGCACGTTCCTCTTCATCACCAACAAGCCCTTCGCGATCAGCCTCGTCGACCACGACCACTGATACCCGCGGCCGCGGATCCCCGAGCCGGGGCGGGGGTCCGGCGCGGCACGCGATGATGCGCGGGCACGGCCCGGTCGCCACCCGGCGGCGGGCCCGGCCGATCGTGGCCGCCGGCGGAGGGATCGACATGGACGACGGGACGGCCGCGCTGGTGCGGCAGCTGGTCCCGGGCCTGGACCCGACGCTGGTCGACCTCGACGGCATCGACACCTCCGCGCTGCCGCCGCCCCCGGTGGCCGACGCGGATCTCGAGGTCCTGTTGGACGCCGCCGGACCCATGGGGGCCGCGACCCGGTCGCTGCTGACCCGGGCCGGGTCGCTCTACTACGCCGATCCCACCGTGTGGCCCGGTCTCGGCTACCGCCCGCTGCCCCCGGGTGCCCACTGGCCCGAGCGGGTGCCCGACCCGCCGGCCTCGATCACCCTCGAGCGGGCGGCGCCGGAGTACGACGTGGTGGTCGTCGGGGCCGGCGCCGGCGGCGGGGTCGCCGCGCACGTCCTGACCCGGGCCGGGCTGCGGGTCCTGCTGGTCGACCGCGGCCCGGACCCGACCCGCGCCGACCTCCCGCACGACCTGCTCCGCAACACCCGCGTGCACACCGGACGCCAGCGTCAGCTCGACCCGCCGTACGCGGACAACCCCCGGGTGGTGGCGGGCGAGGTCGTCGACACCCGCGACGGGAGCTGGGGCGGCAACGCGTTCGGCGTCGGCGGCGGCACCCGGGTGTACGGGGCGCAGGCGTGGCGGTTCAGCCCCGAGGACTTCCGGATGGGCTCGGAGTACGGGCCGACCTTCCCCGACTGGCCCCTCGGCTACGACGATCTCGAGCCCTGGTACGAGAAGGTCGAGCAGGCCCTCGGCGTGGCCGGGCACCCCGGACCCCGCCCGCACGACGGCCCCCGGGCCGCCCCGCTGCCGCTGCCGCCGTATCCCCTGCTCCCGGTGGACGACCTCCTCCGCGCCGCGGCGGGCCGGCTCGGGATCGACGCCGCACCCGTGCCCCTGCTGATGAACACCGTCCCGTACAACGGGCGCCCCGCGTGCCTCCGGTGCGGCACCTGCGTGGGTTTCGCCTGCCACAACGAGGCGAAGACCGGCACCCACAACACGGTCATCCCGTGGGCGGTCGCGACCGGGCGGGCCGACCTGCTCGCCGGCGCCGTCGTCGAGCGGCTGCTGACCGACCCGCGGGGGACCGTCACCGGCATCAGGGTCAGCCCGGTCAGCCGGGTCGGCGCGTCCGGCGCGTCCGGCGCCGAGGTCCGCGAGATCCGGGCGCGGCACACCGTGGTGGCCGCCGGCGCGGTCGAGACCGCCCGGCTCCTGCTGCTGTCCGGGGTCGGGAACGCGCACGACCAGGTCGGCCGCCACCTGCAGTCCCACCCCTACAGCGGCGCGGTCGGGATCTTCGACGCCGTCGTCCAGGACTGCCGCGGACCCGGCCCGACCACGTCCACCACGCAGTACCGCCACCACAACCCCGGCGTGATGGGCGGCGGCATCCTCGCCAACGAGTTCGTCACGCCCCCGGTCGAGTACTGGGGGCGGATGCCGACCTTCGGGCTGTTCCCGGCGTGGGGGCAGGCGGGCCTCGACGGGGTCGCCGCCACCTACGCCCACGCCACCTGGGTGTGCGGCCCGCTCCAGGAGGTGCCGTCGGCCGACTCGCGGGTGCGGCTCAGCGCAGGTGTCACCGACGGGCGGGGGCTGCCGGTGGCGCAGCTGTCCACGGCCGGCCCCCACGAGCAGGACCGGATCGGGCTGGACTTCCTCGGCGAGCGCGCGGCGGACTGGCTGCGGGCGGCCGGCGCCCACACCGTCGCCCGGAGCCGGCCCGCGCCCGACGGGTCGGTCAGCGCGGGCCAGCACCAGGCGGGCACCGCGCGGATGGGCACCGACCCGGCCCGCTCCGTCACCGACACCCGCGGCCGCGTGTGGGGCCACGAGGGCGTCACCGTCGCCGACACGTCCCTGCACGTCACCAACGGCGGGGTCAACCCCGTCCTCACCGCGCTCGCCCTGTCCTGGAAGGTGTCCGAGCAGCTCGCCGCCGACCTGACCTGACCTGGACTGGCCGTGGGGAGTGGTGGGTCTCCGGTCGCGGGCGGTCGCGGCGGCGGGTAGGACGGACCCGAGGTCCGGTGCGAGGAGGGGTCATGGCGGTCGACGCAGGAGTGTGGGACGAGTTCCGGGAGGCGGTCACCATGACGCCGGCCGAGCTGGAGAAGTGGCTCGACACCGACGAGTCGAGGTCGGTGGGGATGACGGACTCCGGCCGGACCAAGTCGGGCGCGGGCGGCTCGGAGTCGAAGGGACACGAGTCCGGGCGGGAGATCGTCGCGATCCTGCACACGAAGAAGGGCGACCTGACCGACGACGACGAGGCCCAGATGAAGCGGGTCGTGGCGTACGTGCACCGCCACCGCGCCCAACGGCCGTCGGGCGACGTCGAGCACTCCCGGTGGCGGTACTCGCTGATGAACTGGGGCCACGACCCGCTGGCCTGACCGGCTCGCGTCGTGGCGGTCGCGGTGCCGGCGGCTGGGATGCTGGCCCGCATGAGGACCGGGCGGCTCGAGGCGTTCAGCGACGGGGTGCTCGCGGTTGCGATCACCCTGCTTGTGCTCGACCTCCACGTGGACGTGGCGTCCGAGCACAGCCTGTGGTCCCAGCTCCGCGCCGAGTGGCCGTCGTTCGCCGCCTACGTGCTGAGCTTCTTCCTCATCGGGGTCATCTGGGTCAACCACCACGCGCTGGTGAGCCTGGCCGCGCGGGTCGACCGGCGGCTCATGTTCTACAACCTCCTGCTGCTGTTCTTCGTGACGACGATCCCGTTCACGACCTCGACCCTGGCGAGCTACCTCCGCGCGGGCGGATCCGGCTCCCGGGTGGCGGTCCTGCTCTACGGGGTGTCGACGGAGGGGATGGCGATCACGTTCCGGCTGATCCTCAAGCACCTGCTCAGCGCCCACCTCACGCGCGTCCCCGTCGCCGGCGTCGACGGCCGCCGCGCGGTGCGCCGATTCGGCATCGGGGTCTTCGTCTACCCCGTGGTCACCGCCGTGGGGCTGGTGTCCGCGCCGGTCATGCTCGCCCTCTACGCGGCGATCTCGCTGTACTACATCCTCGAGCAGACGCCGATCCTGCCGACCGACCCGCAGTCCCTCGTCTCCGACGGAACAGCCGCCGACTGAGCGGCTGCGGGCGGGAAGGAATGTGGACCGCCAGTCGGTGAGCGACCGGCGATCCACACTCCTTCCGGCACCACCCCGGTCAGGCCGTCGGCGAGGTCCCCGTGGAGCGCAGGTTGGCGCAGGCCTCGACCACGCGGGCGGTCATCCCCGCCTCGGCGGCCTTGCCCCACACCCGCGGGTCGTACGTCTTCTTGTCCCCGACCTCGCCGTCGATCTTCAGGACGCCGTCGTAGTGACGGAGCATGTGGTCGGCCACGGGCCGGGTGAACGCGTACTGCGTGTCGGTGTCGATGTTCATCTTGACGACGCCGTGGTCGAGGGACTCGTGGATCTCCTCGAGCGTGGAACCCGAGCCCCCGTGGAAGACCAGGTCGAAGGGCTTCGAGCCCGCGGGGAGACCGAGCTTCGCACTCGCGACCCGCTGACCCTGGGCGAGCACGTCCGGGCGGAGCTTGACGTTGCCCGGCTTGTAGACGCCGTGGACGTTGCCGAAGGTCGCCGCGAGCAGGTACCGGCCGCGCTCGCCGGAGCCGAGCGCGTCGATCGTCGCCTCGAAGTCCCCGGGCGCGGTGTAGAGCTTGTCCCCGCCCGCGCCGGTGACCCCATCCTCCTCGCCGCCGACCACGCCGATCTCGACCTCGAGCACGATGTGCGCCGCGGCCGCCAGCGGCAGCAGCTCGGCGGCGATGTCGAGGTTCTCCGTCAGCTCGACCGCGGAGCCGTCCCACATGTGGGACTGGAACAGCGGCAGGCCGCCCTCGGCCACCCGGGACCCGGAGATCCGCAGGAGCGGGCGGACGTAGCTGGTCAGCTTGTCCTTGGGGCAGTGGTCGGTGTGCAGCGCCACGGTGACCCCGTACCGGGCCGCGACGACGTGGGCGTACTCCGCGAGGGCGACCGCCCCGACGACCATGTCCTTCACCTTCTGCCCCGACGCGTACTCCGCACCGCCGGTGGACATCTGCATGATCCCGTCGCTGCCCGCCTCGGCGAACCCGGCGAGGGCGGCGTTGACCGTCTGGCTCGACGTCACGTTGATGGCGGGGTACGCGAACGACCCGGCCTTGGCCCGGTCGAGCATCGCTGCGTAGGCCTCGGGCGTCGCGATCGGCATCGCGGTCTCCTCCACGTGTGGGGTCGGGTCCGGCGGTGGGCCCGCGGCCATCATCCCAGCCGGCGCTCCCCGGTCGAGCCGCCGACGGACCCCCCGCGAATCCCGGCCACACGGCCGGCCGGGCCGGCGTGGGGGATCGTGGGCGGCGTGACCGTCACCGCCGGGACCGCCGGCACCGCGCCCGCCGCCCTCGAGCCGGTGACCCCGACGACCCCCCGGCCGCTGCGGTTCACCCTCCTCACCCAGACCTGGCTGGACGTCGCGTTCCTGCACTGGCCGGTCGACCCGGACCGGGTCGCGCCGCTGCTGCCCCCT
>CAXSIB010000164.1:0-6997 GCA_964237095.1 uncultured Actinomycetales bacterium | reverse complement strand
CCCCGGCCCAGCGGCGCGAGCCTCCCGGGCTGACCGGCCCTGGCTCAGGCCGGGTCGACGGCGGCGTCCGCCCGCCGGTGGCGCCCGACGTACGCGGTGCCGGCGGAGGCCGCCGCGGGCGCCGGGGCCGCGGGCGTCCGCGCCCCGAGGACGCCGGACGGCAGGAGCAGGGCGGTGAAGACAGCGCCGCCGACGAAGATCGACCCGGAGACCGTGAACGCCGTCGTGTAGCCGTGGACCGCGGCGAGGACCGCGACGCCCGGCCCGGTGTGGGCGCCGGCGTAGGTCGCGGTCGCACTCGCGGCCAGGGTCGACAGCAGCGCGGTGCCGATGGACCCGCCGACCTGCTGCATGGTGTTGACCATCGCCGAGGCGACCCCGCTGTCCTGGCGGGCGACGCCCAGGGTGGCGCTGGAGATCGCCGGGGCGAAGATCAGGCCGAACCCGAGCCCGAGGACGATCAGCGACGGCAGGACGTCGACCACGTAGGTGGAGTCCGGGGTGAGCCGGGTCAGCAGGAACATGCCGAGTGCGCCGAGGGCCATGCCGGTGGGGACCAGCGGCCGCGGCCCGAGGCGGGGGAGCAGCAGGATGTTCGCCGACGTCGACGCGGTGACGATCCCCGCGGTGAGCGGCAGGAAGCTGACCCCGGTGATGACGGGGCTCCAGCCGAGGACCTCCTGCAGGTAGTAGGTGAGGAACAGGAACACCGCGAAGATCGCGATCGCGGACAGCCCGACCGCGGCGTAGGAGGTGCCGCGGACCCGGTCCCGGACGACCCGCAGCGGCAGCAGGGGCGCCTCGACCCGCTGCTGGACCAGGACGAACGCGACCAGCAGGACGACGCCGAGGGCGAGGATGCCGAGGGTGAGCGGGGTCACCCAGCCGCTCGTGGCGGCGTGGGAGAACCCGAACACCAGGCTGAACAGACCGCCCGAGGCCAGCAGGGTGCCGGGGATGTCCAGGTGGGGGCGCTGACGCTGAGCCGGGTTGTGGAGCAGGACCGTCGCGCCGACGACGGCGACCGCGGCGAACAGGATGTTCACGAACAGGCAGTACCGCCAGTCCAGGTACTCGGTGAGGACCCCCCCGAGGACCAGCCCGACGGCGCTGCCGCCGCCGGCGACCGCACCGAACACCCCGAACGCCTTCGAGCGTTCCTTCGGGTCGGTGAACGTGGTGGCGAGGGTGGCCAGCGCCGCCGGGGCGAGCAGGGCCCCGAACATGCCCTGCAGGACGCGGGCGGCCACGAGCATCCCGAACGACTGCGCGGCGCCGCCGAAGGCGGACGCGGCGGCGAACCCGACCAGGCCGGTGATGAAGGTGGTCTTGCGGCCGAAGAGGTCCCCGAGCTTCCCGCCGAGCAGCAGCAGGCTGCCGAAGGCGAGGGCGTAGGCGGTGACGATCCACTGGCGGTCGTTGTTCGCGAACCCCAGGGCCTTCTGCGCCGACGGCAGGGCGATGTTCACGATCGTCGCGTCGAGGACGACCATCAGCTGGGCGACGGCGACGACGCCCAGCACCAGCCAGCGGCGGGCGTGGTGGAGGTCCGCCGGCGGGGTCGGGGTCGACCCGGTCGGACCGGGCGTGTCCGCGGCGGCCGGCACGGGCACGGCGCCGCCGGGCTCGCGGGTCAGGTCGGTTGCAGTCATCGGGCTGGGCCTCTCCGCGGGGACGTCTCAGACGCGGGCCGCGACAGCGAGACCAGCCGCCGGTCGCGCGGACCGGGTCCGCCCGTCCCGGGCGACCCGGCGCAGCGGCGCCGACCGGTCAAGGATCGCATCTTGTCAACAGGTTGTCCACCAGTAGGTCTAATGTGGAGGGGTGACCGACCGGCGGGCAGGTGCGCCCGGGCTGTGGGCCCTGCGGCGGGCCTTCCTCGCGGTCGAGGCGGAGAAGGAGCAGCGCCTGCGCCCGTGCGGGCTCACCCCGGCCCTGTTCGCGGTCCTCTTCCACGCCGGCGGCCGACCGGGCCTGACCGGGGCCGACCTGGCCCGAGCCCTCGGCGTGAGCCCGCAGAACGTCGCCAACCTCGCCGCCCGCCTGCAGGACCGGGGTCTGCTCGAGCGTCGGAGCAACCCGAACCATCCCCAGGGCCTCGAGCTGCACCTCACCGGGGCCGGCGCCGGCGCCCTCGCCGAGGCCGAGCGGGCCATCGTCGGTCTGCAGACCGACGTGACCGCCCTGCTCGGCGTCGAGGACAGCGACACGCTGCGCACCCTGCTCGAGCGGGTCGCCGCCGCCGACCTCGGCGCGTACGCCCCGTCCTGACCGCTCCGGCTGTCCTGACCCCGCCCCGGGCGGACCGGGATGCCCCGATCGGGCGGGCTGGCAGGATCGGCGGGAGGTCCGTACCACCGTCGATCGACCGGGGGGCACTCGCATGGAGCACCGCAGGCTGGGAAAGCTCGGGCACGACAGCTCGGTGCTGGTGTACGGGGCCGCCGGGCTCAGCACGGTCGACCAGGACACCGCCGACGCCTCGATCCAGGAGGCCCTCGACGCGGGCATCAACTCCTTCGACGTGGCCGCGAGCTACGGCGACGCCGAGCTGCGCCTCGGGCCCTGGATGGGGCGCATCCGGGACCGGATCTTCCTGGCCACCAAGACCGGCGACCGCGACCGGGAGGGGGCGTGGGCGTCCATCAACCGTTCCCTCGAGCGGCTGCAGACCGACCGCGTCGACCTCCTGCAGCTGCACGCGATCGGGGACCTCGAGCAGCTCGACCTGGCCCTGGGCACCGGCGGGGCGATCGAGGCCGCGGTCCGCGCGCAGGACGAGGGCCTGATCGGGGCGATCGGGATCACCGGTCACGGGGTCCAGGCGGCCCAGACCCACCTCGAGGCGCTGCGCCGGTTCCCGTTCGCGACCGTGCTCACCCCGCTGAACCCGCTGCTGTGGCGCGACCAGACCTTCCGCGAGGCCTACGAGGCCCTCGTCGTCGAGGTGCAGCGGCAGGAGGTCGGGCTGCGGACCATCAAGACGGTGTCGCGGCGGAACTGGCCCGAGGGCGCCGAGCAGACCCACGCCACCTGGTACGAGCCCTTCGACCGCGCGGAGCCCATCCGGGCGGCGGTGTCGTGGGTGCTCGCCCGTCCCGAGATCACCGCGCTCGCGACCGCCGGCGACGTCCGGCTCCTCGCGATGACCGTGGCCGCCGAGGCCGACCGCCTCGACCCGACCGACGCCGAGGCGGCGCTGCTCGACGAGGACGACTACACCTCGCCCTTCATCCACTCCATCTGACGCCCCGACCCGCCGGCGGGTGCGTCGGCGGCCCGCTCAGCGGGTGACGAGGAGGCGGCCGGTGACGGCGGCCGCGGCGCCGGTGGTGTCGAGCAGGCCGCCGGAGCCGTTGCGGGCGGTGAGCTGCCAGCTGTAGCGGCCGGGGGCGGCGACCCGGCCCCCGGTCCGGCCGTCCCAGTGGGCGAGGACCTCACCCTGGGCGGCGGCGGGCCGGGCGCACGCGAGTCGGGCGGCGACCCGGCCCGCGGCGGTCCGCACCACCACGGCGCACGCGGCCAGTGGCTCCGAGGTGGGCTGGTCGAACGACCACCCCGCGCCCGCACGGACCCGGGCGGCGGCCAGCGGGCGGCCGAGGACCTGCGGGCGGGCCCGGCCGGTCGCCAGCGGCGCGACCCGCGGCCGGCCGTCGGTGCCGAGGAAGGCGACGAACCCCCCGTCCACCCGGGCCGTCGTGCCGGGCAGCGGCCGGGTCGTCCCACCCCAGGTGTGGAAGACGACACCGTCGGCGCCCTGCACGACGACGCCGGCCGGCGAGATCGTGTCCAGCTGCCGGCCCGGCAGGGTCGTGACCGCGCCCCCCGTGCGGGCGTCGCGGAACTGCACGCCCCCGTGCTCCGGCCACGCCACGACGTTCCCGGCGGTCAGCACGGTGCCGACGCCGGGCCGGGCGTCGGTCCGGCCGAGGCGGGCCGCCCGCCCCGTCTCGAGATCGAGCCGCCACGCCCACCCGCCCGCGGCGTACGCCAGGTACCGGCCGTCGAGGGTCCCGGCGAGGGATCTCCTCGCCGGCGCCTCCCGCAGCCCGTGGCGCACCGTGAGGCTGGTCGTGACGCCGGTGGCGAGGTCGTGGAGCAGCAGCGCCCCCGACGGGGTGGCCCACACCAGCCGGGTGCCGGACAGCACCAGGTCGCCGTCGGTCCCCGAGGAGACCACCCGGGTCCGGGTCCCGTCGCTGAGCAGCACCGAGCCGTGGGTGGCGAGCAGCCCGCCGGCGGCGCGGGCGGACAGGGTCCGGATCCCCGAGGTGGACAGGTCGGCCGGCAGACCCGGACCGAAGTCGGGGAAGCGGAGCCAGGAGCCGGCCGCGACCGTGACCGTGGGCCCGAGCCGGCCCGCGCCGCCGACGAGCCGGCGCGAGTGCACCGGGTGGGCGGCCGTCCCGTCGTCGACCCAGGTGACCCGCCCGGCGCCGACGGTGACCGTCTGCGCCGTCAGGGCCCGGACGGGCGCCCGGGCCAGCCGCGTCGCCGCGGCCCCGGCGGCGGCCGTCCGGTAGACCCCGCCGACGGCCGCCCCGTCCCGGCTGAACGCGATGTCGTCGCCGACCGCGACCGCGGACTCCACGGCGTAGGTCGTCGTCGTGGTCGTGCTCGACGCGGTCGTCCCCACGCGGGTCGACAGCCGGTGGCCCGGCCCGGCGATCCAGGCGGTGGTCGTCGGGGTGACGACGACCGAGACGACCCCGGCCGACCGGACCGCGAGCGGGGCCGAGCCGTCGGTGGGGATCCGGTAGACGGTCGTGCCGTCGGTGCAGCCGACCGCCGCGGCCGTGACCGACGTGCAGCGGAACGCCGCCGAGGTGATCCCCGCGGTGTCGAGCCGCCGGGCGGTGTCCGCGCCCGTGGCCAGCCAGTCCAGCGTGCGGCCCTGGGCGGCCAGCACCCCGTGGGTGTCGGCGAGCAGCCGGATCCCCGCCCCGCCGGTGATGTCCGGGATCGACCCGAGGGTGACGAAGGAGCCGTCGATGCGCTCGACGTAGAGGGTGAGGTCCCCCGCGGACCGCTCACCGACCTGGACCGCGCCGCCCGGGTAGGCCACGGCGTCCTCCACCGGGCCGAGGTAGCCGTGCGCCCCGCTCGCGAAGTCCAGGTACGTGGGGTCGCCCTGGATCCCGGTCGACAGGTAGGTGGTGCCGGCCGTGGTCCCGACCGGGCTGTCGATCTCCACGCCGGTGAAGGTGCGCACCGCCCCGCCCGCGGCCGGGACCGTGAACAGCCCCTCGGCGGCCGGCGTCGGCTGCCCGCCGTCGTCGGGCTCGAGTCCCACGGTCTCCCACAGCACCCGCGAGCCGTCGGAGCCCAGGACGACCACCGTCGGCTGGATCCCGCTGTCCCCGCCGGCGAGGACCCTCGACCCGACCGGCAGCGTCCCGGCCGCGAGCACCGCCCGGGTGGGGGTGGCCGCGGGGCCGGTGGCGAGTGCGGCCGCTCGCGTCGGGACCGCGGCCACCGCCCCCGGCGGACCGAGGGGTGCGAGGGCGAGCGCCAGGCCCGCGGCGAGCAGCGCGCCCGCCGCCGGACGGCGAAGGTCGGATCGACGGGTCACGGTGCCACCTCGGTCGCAGGCGTGCCCACCGGCGGACACGCGTCCCCTGCTGAACGACCCGCGGCCGCACCCCGTGCCCGCCGGCCCGGAGCGGGCCGGGACGATCAGACGAGCGCGGGCTCGCGGTCCTCGACGCCGGTGGCGGCCGTGGCCGCCATCAGGCCACGGCGGGCGAGGACCGGGCGGACGCCCTCCGCGAACCAGAGGGCCTCCTCGACGTGGGGGTAGCCCGACAGGACGAACTCGGAGATCCCGAGTGCCCCGTACTCCTCGATCCGGTCGGCGACCTGCTCGTGGCTGCCCACCAGCGCGGTCCCGGCGCCGGCCCGGGTCAGCCCGATGCCGGCCCAGAGGTTGGGGGAGACCTCGAGGGAGTCCGTGCTCCCGTGGTGCAGCGCGAGCATCCGCCGCTGGCCCTCGGACTGGCTCGCCCCGAGCTGGCGCTGCGCCGACGCGATCAGCGCCGGGTCCATCGCGTCGAGGAGCTTGGCCGCCTCGCCCCACGCCTCGGCAGCGGTGTCCCGGGTGATCACGTGCAGCCTGATGCCGAAGCGGACGTCGCGGCCCTCGGCCTCCGCGAGCGCCCGGACCCGCCCGATCTTCTCCGCCACCGCGGCCGGCGGCTCGCCCCAGGTGAGGTAGACGTCGGCCCGCCGGGCCGCGACCGGCAGCGCCGCCGCGGACGAGCCGCCGAAGTACACCTGCGGGATCGGGTCGGGCGCCGCCGAGACCTGCGCGCCCACGACCGAGTAGTACCGGCCGGTGAAGTCGAACGGCCGTCCCGTCCACGCGCCGCGGACGACCGCGAGGAACTCGTCGGTACGCGCGTAGCGCTCGTCGTGGTCCGCGAAGTCCCCGAACCGCTCCTGCTCGACGGTGTCGCCGCCGGTGACGACGTTGAGCAGCAGCCGGCCGCCGGAGATGCGCTGGTAGGTGGCCGCCATCTGCGCCGCGAGGGTCGGGGAGATGACCCCCGGCCGGAAGGCGACCAGGAACTTCAGCGTCCGCGTCTCCCGGATGAGCGCGGCCGTCGTCAGCCAGGCGTCCTCGCACCAGGTGCCGGTCGGGGTGAGGACACCGGTGAACCCCGCGTACTCGGCGGTGCGGGCCACGTGGGCGAGGTAGTCGATCGACGGCGGCCGCTGGGCCCCGGAGACCGAGATGGGGTTGGCCTTCGAGTACTCGACGACCGACCGACCGTCGCCGGCGGTGGGCAGGAACCAGTGGAAGGTGAGGGTCATCGGTCAGGTCCTCTCGAAGCAGGGTCTTTCGAAGCAGTTCCTGCTCGAAGCAGGGGTGTCTCGGTCGGGGGAGTCGCCCCGGGTCACACGTAGGGCTGGATGCGCGGGTTGAAGCGGTCGTCGACGTAGGACGCGAAGGTGACCGGGTCCGGGATGACGCCGGCGGCGACGAACGCGTCGGCCA
>CAXSIB010000163.1:0-7056 GCA_964237095.1 uncultured Actinomycetales bacterium | reverse complement strand
GGGACAGGTAGAGGTCGACGAGCGGGTCGAGCGAGCCGGACCGATCGTCGGCCGCCGCGAGCGCCGCGAGGGCCGACCAGCGCGACCCGGTGGCGCCGCCGCCCGGCGCCGGCAGGTCGAGCACCCCGTCCCGCCGGGCGGCCAGCACCGTCCGCCCGGCCACCTCCGGGTCGGACAGGTCGGCGCGGTGGCCCGCCCACCAACGGGTGACGGCGGAGTCCTCGACGCGCTGCACGCCTGTCGCTCCTGCCGCGCCGGCCGGACCGGCCGTCAGGGCTTGAGGACGACCTTGATGCAGCCGTCCTCCTTCTTCTGGAACGTCTCGTACAGCTCGGGCGCGCGGTCGAGGGGGACCGAGTGGGTGACCAGGTCGCTGATCGCCAGCGGGTCCGAGGGGTCCTCGAGGGCCGGCAGGGTCTGGTCGACCCAGTGCTTCACGTGGCACTGGCCCATCCGGAGCTGCACACCCCGGTCGAACAGCGCCATCATCGGCAGCGGGTCCGCCGCACCGCCGTAGACGCCGCTGATCGACAGCGTGCCCCCGCGGCGGACCGACTTCATCGCGTCGACCAGCGCGCCGGTGCGGTCGACGCCCGCGGTCTCGGTCATCTTCTGGCCGACCTTGTCCGGGAGCAGGCCGACCGCCGTCTGCAGGCCCTTCGCGATCGCGGATCCCGCGCCGCCGTGGGCCTCCATGCCGACCGCGTCGAGGACCGAGTCCGGGCCGCGGCCGCCGGTCATCTCGATCAGGTGCGCGGGGACGTCGTCGATGCCGCTGATGTCGACGGTCTCGATGCCGTGGCGGGCCGCCATCGCGAGGCGCTCGGGCACCAGGTCGAGGCCGATGACCCGCTCGACCCCGAGGTGCTTCGCGATCCGGGTGGCGATCTGGCCGATCGGGCCGAGCCCGAACACCGCCAGGGTGCCGCCCGGCGGGGTCTCCGCGTAGACGACGCCCTGCCAGGCCGTGGACACGACGTCGGAGAGGAACAGGTACTGCTCGTCCGGGCCGGTCGTCGGCACCTTGATCGGGCCGAACTGCGCCTGCGGCACCCGCAGGTACTCGGCCTGCCCACCGGGCACCGACCCGTACAGCGCGCTGAACCCGAACAGCGACGCACCCGTGCCGTGGCTGGTGTTCTGGGTGGTCTCGCAGTGCGCGAACAGCCCGCGCGTGCACATCCAGCAGTGCCCGCAGGAGATGTTAAACGGGATGACGACCCGGTCACCGGCCTTGATGTTCGTGACGGCGGAGCCGACCTCGACGACGATGCCCATCGGCTCGTGCCCGAGGATGTCGCCGGGCTTCATGTACGGGCCGAGGGGCTCGTACAGGTGCAGGTCCGAGCCGCAGATCGCGGTCGACGTGACCTTGATGATCGCGTCGGTGGGCACCTCGATCTTCGGGTCCGGCACCTCCTCGACGCTGACCTGGTGCCGGCCCTGCCACGTCACTGCCTTCACGATCGTCCCCCTGCTGGTCTCTGCCGACGGCGGCGGTGCGCCCGACCGAGCCGGGCCTGCCCCGGCATCGTCCCGCCTGCCCGGACGATCCGCTCGCTCGGGGGACGCGGGGACCCGGGTCGGACCGGGCGAGGCAGCCCTCAGGCGAAGGCCCGGAGCAGGTCCGCGGACACCGGCGGGACGTCGACCGGGCGGCCGCCGTCGCGCAGGGACCCGGTCGCGGCGCAGCCGGCGGCGACGGCGTCGCGGGCCGCGATCGGTGAGCTGACGCTCGGCTTCGGGTTCCCGCGCACCCGGTCGAGGAACTCCTCGACCAGCAGCGGGTCCGCGCCGCCGTGGGACCGCCCGCCGGGCGGGATCTCGATGGTGGTGTCGGCGTCGGCACGGTAGCCGCTGCGGCGGTTCCACACCTTGACCGTCGCGCCGTCGGTGTCACCGAAGTTCTCCAGGCGCCCCTCGGTCCCGATGACCGTGTAGTTGCGCCAGTAGTCGGGGGTGAAGTGGCACTGCTGATAGCTCGCCAGCACGCCGTTGTCCAGCTCCATCAGCATCATCGACACGTCCTCCACGTCGACGACGGGGTTCAGCCCGGTCGCGGCCAGCGGCGGCCAGTTGGTCTCCGGGTCGAACCAGTCCGCCATCAGCAGGCCGCCGGCCTCCCCGTCGTCGGTGAGCGCCGGCGCACGGCGGTCGGTGACCCGGCCGTAGACCTTCAGCGCCCCCATCGCGGTGACCCGGGTCGACCGGCCCCCGGCCAGCCAGTGGATGACGTCGATGTCGTGGGCGCCCTTCTGCAGCAGCAGACCCGTGGTGTTGGCCCGCTCCGCGTGCCAGTCCTTGAAGTAGTAGTCCCCGCCGTTGCCGACGAAGTGCCGGCACCACACCGCTTGCACCTCACCGACCGCACCGGCCAGGACCAGGTCGCGCATCGCCGTCACCACGGGCATGTGACGCATGTTGTGCCCGACGAAGACGGTCGCGCCCGAGGCCGCGGACGCGGCCAGGATCCGGTCGCAGCCCGCGGTGGTGATGGCCATCGGCTTCTCGAGGAACACCGGCAGCCCGGCGTCGAGCAGGTCGACCGCGATCTGCTCGTGGGTGTGGTCGGGGGAGGTGATGAAGACGCCGTCCAGGCCGGCGCCGACCAGGGCCCGGTGGTCGCGCTCGAGGGTGACGTCGGCCCCGAACGCCGCCCGGGCCCGGGCCCGCCCGGCGGCCGTCGGGTCGGCACAGACGACGATGTCCGCCGCCATCTCCGGGGCGAGCGCCCACTCGGCGATCTCGGCCCGCTGGCCGATGCCGACGACGCCGAGGCGCAGGCGCCGCAACGGAGCCGCCGCCCCGGCCGCGTCACCACCCGTCGCGGTGGCCGCCGTGGTCGTCGCCGTCCTGGTCGTCCCCGTCGCCGTCATCCGGCCATCGTCGTCGCGCGGCGCGGCCCGGTCCAGCGCGGAGGGGACCGGTCTACCGCTCGGGCGTGCGGGCCCCGCGGATCAGGAGGAGGACGCCGACCACCGCGATGACCGGGCCGAGCACGGCCCAGATCGTGCGTCCGCTCATCGCCGACCCGCCGATCACCCCGAGGCCCTGCAGCCCGAACAACACCCCGAGGACGACGAGGACGGACCCCGCGAGGAGGAGGACGGTCCTGGTCATCGGTGCTCACTCCTGGATCGACGGGGTGGATCGGACCCAGTGTGACGGGCGTGGCCCCGGGGGGCCCGACGCCACGCCCGCTCGACCGGGTCCGACCAGCGCCCGGGTCGGATCAGACCTGGCCGGACCCCGGGCTCCCGCCGGCCGCGGCGACGTCGTCGTCGGGGCCGTCGGGGGCGTCGCTGTCGTTGCTCCCGACCATGTCCTTGAGGCGGCTGCCGCCCTCGTCGATCCCGGGCAGGCGGCCGTCGGTCTTCGTCTCGACCGCGTCGCCGCCCTTGTCGATCGCGCCGTCCACCTGCTCCTCGTGCCCGGACGCCAGGTCCTTCATCTTGTCGAACACCATGTCGGTCTCCTCTCGGGTCGGCCGTGGGCACCGGTGCCCACCGCCCCGTCCCACGATGGCGCGACCGGCCGGGGGCCGCCACCGGACGGGGCGACCGGCCGGCCGCCCGGAGGTGCGCGCGGCCCCGGTTCCTGCCGAGAGTGGGGGGATGAGTGCAGCGGGGACACCCGACCCGGCCGAGCGGCTGCGGGCCGCCGCCCGGCGGCACTTCGGGTGGTCGGGCCTGCGCCCGGACCAGCTGGTGCCGATGACCGCGCTCCTGGAGGGCCGCGACGCCCTCGTCGTGATGCCGACGGGCAGCGGGAAGTCGGCGGTGTACCAGGTGCCGGCGCTGCTGCTCGACGGGCCGACCGTCGTCGTCAGCCCGCTCATCGCCCTCCAGCACGACCAGCTGGCGGCCCTCGCGGCACGCGCGGACCTCGACCTGGCGGCCGCGGTGCTCAACTCCGCGGCCGGCGGGCGCGAACGCGCCGACGTCCTGCGCCGACTGGCCGCGCGGGAGCTGGAGTTCGTGTTCCTCGCCCCCGAGCAGTTCGCCGACGACGAGGTCCTCGCCGCGCTCGAGCGGTCCCGGCCGGGGCTGTTCGCGGTCGACGAGGCGCACTGCGTCTCGTCGTGGGGACGCGACTTCCGTCCGGAGTACCTCCGCCTCGGCTCCGTGATCGCTGCTCTCGGACACCCGCCGGTGGTCGCCCTCACCGCGACCGCGAGCCCGCCGGTCCGCGCCGAGATCATCGATCGCCTCGGGCTGCGCGAGCCGCTGTCGGTCACGGTCGCCGGTTTCGACCGGCCCGAGATCGAGCTGGTGGTGCACCTCGCCGGCGGCGACGAACGCACCAAGGTCGACGCGGTGATCGTCGAGGCCGTGGCCGCGGCCAAGCCCGCCCTCGTCTACGTGGCCACCAAGGCGGCCACCGCGGACTACGCGGACACCCTGGCCGAGACGGGGCTGCGGACGGCGGCCTACCACGGCGGGATGGCGACCCGCGTCCGCGACGACGTCCACGACCGCTGGCGGTCCGGGGACCTCGACGTCGTCGTCGCGACGAGCGCGTTCGGGATGGGCATCGACAAGTCCGATGTCCGCAGCGTCGTGCACGCCGACCCGCCGGAGAGCCTGGACGAGTACCTGCAGGAGATCGGGCGCAGCGGGCGCGACGGCCGGCCCGCCCGGGCGGTGCTCGTGTGGCGGGCGGAGGACCTGTCCCTGCGGCGGTTCTTCGCCGGCGGCGTCCCGAAGGAGGCCGACGCCGCCCACCTGGCCGCGGTCCTGTCCGCGGCGGACGGCACCGAGGAGATCGACGCCGTCGCCGCCGCGGCCGGTTTCGGTCGGCAGAAGACGCTGCGCCTGCTGGATCTCCTGCAGTACAGCGGCTCGATCCGCCCGACTGCGGGCGGCGGGTTCGTGGACGTCGCCGACCGGCCGGACCCGGTGGCGGCGGGCCGTGCCGCCGTCGCGCTGGCCGAGCAGCGCGAGCGGGTCGAGCAGTCCCGCGTCGAGCTGGTCCGGGCCTACGCGGAGACGGCGGCCTGCCGCCGCCAGGTGCTGCTCGCCTCCTTCGGGGAGGTGCTGCCCGCGCCGTGCGGGCACTGCGACACCTGCGCGTCGGGCAGCGCCGCGCGGGTCGAGGTGGCCCAGGCGGACTCCCCGTTCCCGCTGGAGACCCCCGTGCGCCACCGCGACTGGGGGGTCGGGACGGTCATCCGGTACGACGGCGAGCACATCGTGGTGCTCTTCTCCGGCGAGGGCTTCAAGACCCTGTCCGTGGCCGAGGTCCTGCGCCACGACCTGCTGAGCACCGCGTAGGAGGCCCTGCCGGCTGCGGGAAACCAACTCCACGGGTGGTCACCACGCCGGCACCGCGTGTGGGACAGTGGGGGGACCGGGAGCTCTCCCGTGGACCGTGACGCCACCGGCTCCCACTTTCGGCGTACAGCCGAGGCAGGGTCCCCCGCCGGGGGCCTGGATGGGCACCCGTCATGTCGTCACCGTCGTCCGCACCCGATGTGGTCGAGGCCCTGAGCGAGCTGTCGAAGGCCATGCTCGCCACCGAGGGCGTCGAGCAGCTCCTCGAGCGGGTCGCCGGGGTGGCCGCGTCGGCCATGGGACCGGACGCCTGGTGCGGGATCACCCTCAGCAGCGACGGCCGCGCGTTCACCGTCGCCGTCAGCGACCCGCGGGCCGCGCTCGTCGACGAGATCCAGTACGCCAACGGCGACGGGCCCTGCCTGCAGTCCTCACGCACCGGCAAGACCGTCTCGGTGCCGGACCTGACCATCGAGGAGCGCTGGGGCGACTACCCGGCCCACGCCCTGGCCCAGGGCGTGCGGTCCTCGCTGTCGATGCCGATCATGGTCGAGGGGGACTCCGTCGGGGCCCTCAACCTGTACGGCGGGACCGTCGAGGTGTTCGACGAGAGCCGCCAGCGCGATGCCCTGGTGGTGACCGCGGGGGCGTCCGGGACGATCTCGATGGCGCTGCGCCTCGCCCGCCAGGTCACCCTGTCGGAGCAGCTGGAGGCGGCGCTGTCCTCGCGCACCGTCATCGACCAGGCCATCGGCATCATCATCCGCGACCGCCGCTGTTCCCCCGACGAGGCGTTCGCCTACCTGCGCACGGCGTCCCAGCACCGCAACGTGAAGCTGCGGGAGGTGGCGGCCGAGCTGGTGGACTCGATGAGCCAGAAGCCGCCGCCGCCCGTCCGCCGCTGAGGGCGGATCGGCCCGGTGGCGGGCGTCAGCGGGGCGGGCGCAGCGTGCCGTCGACCGAGCGGCGGAACAGCGGGGGCAGGTACCGCAGCATCAGCACCGACCAGGTCAGGTGGGTCAGGACCGGGGCCTGGATGCCGCCGGAGGACCGGCGCTGCAGGCCGAACAGGGCGCCCATCACGGCGGCGGCCAGGACCAGGGCCGGGTTGCGGGTGACCAGCGTGGCCACCGTGTACACCGCGGTCGACACCGCGACCGGGTGGTCGACGCCCACGGCCGCGTAGAGCGCCCCGCGGAAGAAGACCTCCTCCGACGCGCCGTTCACCAGCGTGGTCAGGGTGACGAGCGGGGTGGAGCCCTGGTCGGCGAACGTGAGGATCTTGGCGATCGCCTCGTCCAGGACCGGGACGTGACGGCAGACGAGCGCGCAGCCGTAGAAGAAGCCGAACGCGCCGACCCCGGTGAGGACGGGGGTGATGACCGGCCGCTTGTAGGTGTCGTCGCGGGTCTGCATCCACCCGAGGTGCAGCCGACCGGAGGCGAAGCCGCCCGCGACCCAGGTCCCGGCCACCCCGAGGGTCGTCAGGTAGAAGGCGGGCGAGCCGGGCTTGGTCGACAGGCCGAGCCCGAGCAGGCCGGCCCCGACGACCGAGACCCCGGCCACGACCTTCCGCCGCCGGTGGAACGCGGCGTCGGGCTCGCGGTGGTCGCGCGGGACCTTGTCCACCAGCCAGGACGGCAGCACGGCGGCGACCCGGTCGAGCTGGTGGCGCGAGAGCAGCGACGTCCTCACCGCGCACCCCCCGCCGGCGCCCCGGAGGCGGCGGGCGCGCGGTCGCCGGCCAGCCCGGGGGCAGCCGCCGGGGACGTCGGCGGCCGGG
>CAXSIB010000162.1:0-7102 GCA_964237095.1 uncultured Actinomycetales bacterium | reverse complement strand
GTCGGGACCGTCCCAAGGTCGCCCACGAGCCCGGCGCGCTCCAGGCGCAGGAAGGCGTCGGCGACGTCGGGGTCGAACTGGCGGCCCCGGCCGCGGGTGATCTCGTCGCGGCACTCCGCGACCGGCAGCGCGGCGGCGTAGACGCGGTCCGCGCGCATCGCCGCCCAGCTGTCGCAGACCGCGATGACCCGGGCCTCGACGGGGATCGCCCCGCCGGCCAGGCGGTCGGGGTACCCGGCGCCGTCGAAACGCTCGTGGTGGGCCCGGACCAGCGGCCCCAGCCCGGCCAGCGACGACGCGAGACCCACCAGGGCCTCGCTGTGCTCGGGGTGGGTCCGCATCAGCGCCCACTCCTGGTCGTCCAGCGCGCCCGGCTTGGTCAGCACCGACCGCGGGATCGCCAGCTTCCCGACGTCGTGGAGGCGGGCGGCGAGGACACAGCGCCGGCGGACCGCCGCGTCGAGCCCGAGGTCGTCGATGATCACAGCGCACCAGCGGGCGATCGCCGTGCCGTGCTCGTCGGACGCCTGGTCGGCGTCCACGAGCTCGGCGGCCCGGAGCAGGGCGACCGCGACCGGATCCCGGTCGACCGGCTGGACGGTGTCGCCGTCGAGGTCGAGGAAGTCCCACGCCCCGGCGGGCGACACCCGGTTGCGCCCGGTGCTCTTGGCCCGGTACAACGCACGGTCGGCGGCCCGGACGAGGTCATCGACCGTCGAGTCGTCCATGGCCCAGAGGGTCGCCAGGCCGAACGACGCGGTGACGGCCACCGCGGCCGCATCCGAGCCCGAGCCCGGGCGCGGCCCGGCGCGGGTGAGGGCGACGGGGGAGTCGACGAGGACGCGCCGGCACCGCTCCGCGATCTCCAGGGCGGCCTCGGACCCGGTGTCGGGCAGGACGACCACGAACTCCTCCCCGCCGTAGCGGGCGAGGACGTCGCTGCCGCGCACGGCGGTGCGCAGCCGGCGGGACGCCTCCACCAGGACGTCGTCGCCGGCAAGGTGGCCGAGCTCGTCGTTGACCCGCTTGAAGTGGTCGAGGTCGGCGACGAGCAGGCTCACCGGGGACCCGTGGCGCTGGGAGCGGTCGGACTCGAGGCGCAGGAACTCCTCGAAGAACCGCCGGTTGTACAGCCCGGTCAGGGCATCGGTCACCGCGAGGCGCTCCTGCTCGGAGCGGGCCTGCTCGAGGCGGACCGCGACGCGGCGGAACTCCCGGTTGCCGATGACGCCGCGGACGACCAGGACGGCGAAGACGAGGCCGCCGAGCACGACGTCGCGGCGCGTCCCGCGGCCGTCGAGCACGTGGTCGCCGACCACGAGCAGGGCCGTCACACAGGCGAGGACCACGGCGACCATCGGCAGCCGGCTGGGGAGGGCGCGGAGGCGTCCCTCGATCTCGCGGTGGCGCAGCGCGGTCACCGCCGCCAGGCAGACGAGTGCGGCCTCGCACTGGGCGCTGACGCCGACCCAGGGGAGAGCCGATCCGTGGAGCCGTACGAGAGGGGACGACAGCACCCCGATGCCGAGCAGGAAGACCACCGAGAAGTTGATCAGGAGCCGGGACGCGGGGAGCAGCTGGCGCGCGCCGACCCCGGCGGTGATCGCGACGACGATGAGCATGCTGTCGAGGACCGGGGAGCCGGCCGCCACGAGCGCCGCGGTCGACCCGCCCCGTGCGCGGGCCGGCTCGACGGCGTACACCCAGCCGAGGTAGCCGGCCGCGACGCTGACGATGCCCATGTCGAACAGGCCCCGTCCGACCTCGAGGAGGTGGGGGCGCCCGGCGATGAAGACGGCGCAGACGCCCGCGGGCAGGTAGAGGGCGACGGACAGCACGGCCAGGAGCGAGCCGGTCCAGCTCGGCAGACGCAGCCCGGCCACGCCGGCCGCCTCCACGAGCACGACGGCGAGCCAGAGGGACATGGCCGCCGCGGACGCGGCCCAGAAGACCCGGTCGGGGCCCGTCGACCGGGATGCGGTCCGGGCGGTCAGTGCCGCCGCCGCGGCGACGAGCAGGACGTCGACCTGACCCTGGACGACCGCGGAGTGCGCCGGGGAGGCATCCGTCAGCCCGACGGCGAGGGCGAAGGCGACGACCCAGAGCCCGAGGCCGGCGGCCACGGACAGCAGGCCGCGGTCGCCGCGGACGGCGCGGCGGGCCGTCGTCCACTGGTCCTGCTCACGTTCGGCCGAGGTCGTCAGCGATGTCAGTGTCGGACCCATGGGTCACCTCCGGCACCGAGCATGGGCCGCGGCGCCTGTCTGGCACCTGAGCTGCCGGCCACCCGCTCCCGGCCGTCAGGAGGTGCTGTTCCCGGGGGAGTGCTGATCCTCAGAAGGTGAAGCCGGCGGGGAAGGGGTCGGTCGGGTCGAGGGTGTACTGCGCCGTCCCCGTGACCCAGGCCCGGCCGGTGATCGTCGGGACCACCGCGGGCACGCCGCCGACGGTCGCCTCGGCGACCAGGCGACCGACGAACCGGGTGCCGATGAACGACTCGTTGACGAAGTCCTGCCCGAGCGGGAGCTCGCCGCGGGCGTGCAGCTGGGCCATCCGCGCACTCGTCCCGGTCCCGCACGGCGACCGGTCGAACCAGCCGGGGTGGATCGCCATCGCGTGCCGGGAGTGCGCGGCGGTCGACCCGGGCGCGATCAGCGCCACGTGGTGGCAGCCGGCGATGCCCGGGTCCTCGGGGTGCACCGGGCGGTCGGCGAGGTTGATCGCGTCCATGATGTCCAGACCGGCCTGGAGGATCGGCTGCTGGAAGGCCCGGTCGAAGGGCAGGTGGAGCCGCTCGAGGTCGACCATCGCGTAGAAGTTGCCGCCGAACGCGAGGTCGTAGTCGACGCGGCCGAGGCCGGGCACGTCGACGCTGCGGTCGAGGGCGACCGAGAAGGAGGGGACGTTGGTCAGCGTCACCGAGCGGGCGGCCCCGTCCTGCACGGCGACGTCGACGACCACCAGCCCCGCCGGGGTGTCCAGGCGGATCGTGGTCACCGGCTCCACCACCTCGACCATGCCGGTCTCGACCAGCACGGTCGCGACGCCGATGGTGCCGTGCCCGCACATCGGCAGGCAGCCGGACACCTCGATGTAGAGGACGCCCCAGTCGCAGTCGGGGCGGGTCGGGGGCTGCAGGATCGCCCCGGACATGGCCGAGTGCCCGCGCGGCTCGCACATGAGCAGCGTGCGCAGGTCGTCCATCTCGGCCACGAAGTGCAGGCGCCGCTCGGCCATCGTCGCGCCCGGGATGACGCCGACCCCGCCGACGACCACGCGCGTGGGCATGCCCTCGGTGTGGGAGTCGACCGCGTGCAGGGTCCGGATCGATCGCACCGTCGCGCCGCTCAGGCCAGGCCGGCCGCGAGGGCCTTCTCGGTGGCGACGCGGACCCGCTCGGCGTCGGCCGGGGCCAGCGGACCGCGCGGCGGCTGGCAGCGTCCGCCGTCGACCGCGGCGGGCACGAGGTCCATCGACAGCTTGATGGCCTGGACGAACTCGGTCTTGGAGTCCCACCGCAGCAGGGGGTGCAGCAGCCGGTACAGCGGCATCGCCCGCTCGAGGTCCCCGGCCCGGGCGGCGGCGAAGAGCTCGACGCACGCGCGCGGGAAGGCGTTCGGGTAGCCCGACACCCAGCCCGGGGAGCCGGCGATCCCCAGCTCCAGCACGACGTCGTCGCTGCCGGCCAGCACGTCGAGGCCGGGGACTGCCTCCGCGAGCTCGTAGAACCGCCGGACGTCGCCGGTGAACTCCTTGACCGCCACGATCAGGCCCTCGCCGAACAGTTCGGCCAGCAGGTCCGGGACGAGGTCGACCTTGGTGTCGAACGGGTTGTTGTACGCCACCACGGGGATCCCGACTCGGGCGACGATCCGGTAGTGCTCGACGACGTCGCGGCGCGCGGCCCGGTAGGCGTTCGGCGGCAGCAGCATGACCGCGGGGCAGCCGGCCGCGGCCGCCACCTCGGCGTTGCGCCGCGCCTGCTTCGCCCCGTACGCCCCGATCCCCGGCATGACGCTGAACCCGGCCGGGGCCGCGGCGACCGCGGCGTGCACGACCGCGTCGCGCTGGGGGTCGGTCAGCTGCTGGTACTCCCCGAGCGAGCCGTTGGGGGTGACCCCGTCGCAGCCGTTCGCGGCCAGCCAGGCCACGTGGGTCGCGTACGCGTCGAGGTCGGGGGTGTCGTCGTCGTGCCAGGGCAGTGCGGTCGCGACGAGGACGCCGTGCCAGGGCTTGCGGTCCATCAGGTCCTCCGGGGGTCGGTGCACGGTGCGGGGGGTGCGGGGTCAGGGATGCGGGGTCAGGGGGGGCGGGGCGCGGTGCGGGTCAGGGCGGTGCCGCGCCGGCGGCGACCAGCCCGAGGGTGATCGGGGTGGCGACCGGGCGCGCGGCGCCGCTGGCGAGGTCCGGCTCGCGGCCGGTCCGGTGGGCGAGCAGGCACGCGGTCGCGTACGCGCACTCGCGTCCCTGGCACCAGCCCATGCCCGAGCGTGAGAGCAGCTTGACCGTCCGGGTGTCGCGGGCGCCGAACCCGATGGCGTCGTCGACCTCGGCGACGGTCACCTCCTCGCACCGACAGATGATCGTGTCCGGCGTCAGCGCCGCCAGCCACGCGGGCGGCACGGGGTAGACGGCGTGCATCGCCGCGGCGAACCGGCGGAGGGCACCGCGCCGGGCCAGGAGTTCCTGCAGTGGCTGCGGATCGCTGTCCGGACGGAGACCCAGGGCCCGGGCGACCGCCGCGCCGGCCAGCGTGCCCTCGGCGACGGCGAGCTGGGCGCCGCCGACCCCGGTGCTCTCCCCGGCCGCGAACACCCGCGGGTGGCTGGTGGCCTGGCGGTCGTCGACGGTGACCGCGAGCGTGCCGTCGGCGGTGGTGTGCAGCGTGGCGCCGGCGGCCAGCGGCAGCTCGGACTGGGCGGTGAACCCGTGCCCCACCGCGAGGACGTCGACCCGGACGCGGCGGCGGGTGCCGGGACGGACCACGCCGGCGCGGTCGACGCGGGCCACGGTGACGGCTTCGAGGCGGTCGGCGCCGTGGGCGGCGAGGACCACCGAGCGGTGGTGCACCGGGACCCGGTGGCGGGCGAGGACGGCGGCGTACCCCGCGGCCTCGCCGAGCTTGGCCCGCTGGGAGGCCAGCGCGGGCAGGTGTCCCAGCCAGCGCAGGGGATGGTTCGCCTCGTGCACGCCGACCACCGTCGCGCCCCGCCCGGCCAGCCCGGTCGCGACCGGCAGCAGGAACGGCCCGGTGCCGGCGACGAGGACGCGGGGGCCGACCACCACGCCGCCGCCCTTCAGCAGGGACTGGGCGGCGCCGACGGTCATGACCCCCGGCAGGTCCCAGCCGGGGAAGGGCACCTGCCGGTCGTAGGCACCGACCGCGAGCACCAGCAGGTCGGCGTCGACACGGACCTCGGCGGGCCGCAGCGGGTCGGTGCGGTCGACGGCGTACACGGTGACGCCGCCGCTGCTGTCGTCCCCGTCGTCGCGGCGGACCCGCAGCGTCCACACGTCGTGCCGTGGGCGGTGGGTGATCCGCCCCTCGGCGACCAGGGCCTCGAAACGGGCCGCCAGCGCCTCGTGGACCTCGACGTCGTGGTGGAGGTCCGCGTCGGCCGCGACCCCGGCCGGACCGTGGCGCCAGTACTGGCCGCCGGTGCGCGCGCCGGCGTCGAGGACCGTGACCCGGACCCCGGCCGCGGCCGCCTCGACCGCGGCGGCGAGGCCCGCGGGCCCGGCTCCGACCACGACCGCCGACGGGTGTCCGTCCCGGGGATCGTCAGCAGGCGAGGTCATCGTGGCCCGTCCCGGTCTGGGTGGTGACGGCGAGGCCGGGGGCCGCCGCCACCAGACACGCGCGCAGGTTGGGGGAACCGCCGACGGTGACGAGACAGTCGTGGCAGACGCCGATGCCGCAGAACAGGCCGCGCGGGCGGCCGCGGCGCCGGGTCGTGCGCCAGCTGAGGATCCCGGTGGCGACGAGCGCGGCCCCCACGGTCTGCCCGTCGCGGAAGGCGATGTCGCGGCCGTCGAAGGTGAAGGTGTCTCCCCCACTGGTGTTCCTCGTCACCTGGTTGTCCGTGGTCACACCGGCGCCCCGACCCGCCGGTCGGCGTCGTCGGGCCGGTCGGCCGCGTCGGGCCGCGGCGTCCCGAGGAGGCGGTCCGGGGAGAACGGCGCACTGTCGACGGTGGTCGCCGATCCGGTGACCAGCTGGGTGATCATCTCCCCGGTGGCGGGCGCGAGGCCGATGCCCGCGCCCTCGTGCCCGCAGGCGTGCAGCAGCCCGGGGACCCGGGAGTCGTGGCCGATCACCGGCAGGTGGTCCGGACAGTAGGGCCGGAAGCCGCCGTAGACCCGCATGAGCTGGACGTCGGCCAGCACGGGGAAGAGGTCGACGGCGTGGGCGGCCAGGCGCCGGACGACGGGCAGGGAGAACGTGCGGTCGAAGCCGACCCGCTCCCGGCTGGCGCCGATGAGCACCGTCCCGGACCGGGTGCCCTCGATCACCGACGACGTCTCGAGCCCCGCCGCGCTCGAGGCGACGTTCGCGACGTAGTCGGCCGAGTAGACCTTGTGCCGGACCACCCGTGGCAGCGGCTCGGTGACGAGGATGAACCCGCGCCGCGGCAGGACCGGGATCGGCGCGCCGAGGCGTTCGGACAGCTGGCCGCCCCACGTGCCGGCGGCGTTGACGACCACGTCGGCGGGGATCGTGTCGGTCTCGGTGCACAGGCCCGTCACCTCCCCGCGGTCGCCGAGCCGCAGCCCGGTCGCCTCCACGCCGAGCGCGAGGCGGGCCCCCGCGCGGACGGCCGCCTGGAGCATCCGGGCGGCGGCGAGCATCGGCTGGACCTGCAGGTCCCCGGGGTAGAAGGCGCCGCCGGCGAGGCCGGGTGCGAGGTGCGGCTCGAGCTCGAGGAGCCCGTCGCCGTCGAGGGGGTCGCTGTCGACCCCGGCCTCCCGCTGCGCCGCCGCGAAGGTCCGGAGCCCGTCGAGCGCGGCCGCGGTCGTCGCGACCACCACGCCGCCCTTGCGCTCGAGCTCGAAGCCGTCGGCGCCGAGGTCCTCGCCGAGGTCGGCCCACAGGCGGGCGGAC
>CAXSIB010000161.1:0-7120 GCA_964237095.1 uncultured Actinomycetales bacterium | reverse complement strand
TGCGCGCCCGCCAGCAGCGCAACTTCCTGGCCACGCTGCTGCTCTCCCAGGGTGTCCCGATGATCGTGTACGGCGACGAGCTCGGCCGGTCCCAGCGGGGCAACAACAACGGCTACTGCCAGGACAACGACATCTCGTGGGTCGAGTGGGCCAAGGCCGACGAGAACCTGCTGCACTTCACGAAGACCGCGGCCGAGCTGCGCCTGGAACACCCGGTGTTCCGCCGCCGCAAGTTCTTCGACGGCGGTACCGACGCGAGCGGGCTGCCCGACGTGGGCTGGCTCAAGCCCGACGGGAGGCCGATGGCCGACGGGGACTGGGACACGGGGTTCACCAAGGCGATGACCGTCTTCCTCAACGGCGACGCGCTCACCGACTCCGGCCCCCGCGGGGAGAAGATCGTCGACACCAGCTTCCTGCTGCTGCTCAACGCCTCCGACGACGAGATCCGGTTCACGCTGCCGCCGAAGAAGTTCGGGTCCACGTGGTCCGCGCGCCTGGACACCGCGGACCTCCAGCCCGACCCGCCGCAGCCGGCGGTGGCGGCCGCGATCCGCCCGCCGATGGCCGCGCGCCACGTCGTCCGGGTGGCGGGTCGCAGCATGCTCGTGCTCGAGCGCATCGCCGCCGCGTGAGCGTCGACACCACCCCTGCGGACACCGCCGCCCCGGTGGAGGTCGGGAGCACCCGCCCGGTACCGACGTCGACGTACCGGCTGCAGCTCCACGAGGGCTGGGGGTTCGACGAGGCGGCCGCGGCCGTCCCCGGCCTGGCCGCCCTCGGGATCTCCCACCTGTACCTGTCCCCGGTCCTGCAGGCGGTGCCCGGCTCGATGCACGGCTATGACGTGCTCGACCACACCCGGCTGTCCGCCGACCTCGGCGGCGAGGCCGCGTTCACCCGCCTGGTCACCCGCGCCCACGAGCACGGGCTCGGGATCGTCGTCGACGTGGTCCCCAACCACATGGCCCGCCCGACCCCGGAGTCGGCGAACGTACCGTTCTGGTCGCTGCTCGAGGAGGGTCGCGACTCCCCCTACGCCGGCTGGTTCGACGTCGACTGGGAGGCCGGCGGCGGCCGCGTCCTGCTGCCCGTACTCGGGAGCCCGGTCGGGGAGGTCGTCGCGGGCGGCGAGCTGACTGTCGACGGCGACGTCCTGCGCTACTACGACCACGCGTTCCCGCTGCGGAAGGACACCGCCGCGCTGCCGCTGCCGGAGCTGCTGGACGCCCAGCACTACCGGCTCGCCTCCTGGAAGACCGCGGCCGAGGAGCTCAACTACCGGCGGTTCTTCGACGTCGACAGCCTGGTCGCGATCCGCGTCGAGGACCCGGCGGTGTTCGACGCCACCCATCCCGTCCTGCTCGAGCAGTACCGCCTCGGGTCGGTCGACGGGTTCCGGATCGACCACCCCGACGGCCTCGCCGACCCGAAGGGCTACCTCGACCACCTCGCCGACGCCACCGGCGGCGCCTGGGTCGTGGCCGAGAAGATCCTCGAGGACGGCGAGACCCTGCCCGGGGACTGGGCCTGCACCGGCACGACCGGCTACGACGCGCTCAACCTCGTCCAGGCCCTGTTCGTCGACCCGGCCGGCCGTGAGCCCCTGCTGGCGCAGTGGGTCGCGCTCACCGGGGACACCCGCAGCGCCGAGCAGGTCGTCGAGGCGTCCAAGCGGCAGATCGCAACGACCGTGCTCGACGCCGAGGTCGAGCGCCTGACGCGGATCGCCGCCCGGGAGGCGGCCGACGGCCGGTGCGACCTGAGTGCGCCGCGCCTGAAGTCCGCGATCGTCGAGCTGCTGCTGGGGATGGAGGTCTACCGCGGGTACGCCGGCTCCGAGCAGGGCGCCCGCGTCGTCGGCGGGGCGCGCGACCGCGCGCTCGCCGCCGGGCCCGACCTGGCCACCGAGATCGCGTTCGTGGCCGACCTCGCGGTGACCGCGGCCGGAACGGCGGCCAGCCCGGGGCACACGGAGTTCACGGCCCGGTTCGGGCAGACCGCCGGCCCGGTGATGGCCAAGGGCATCGAGGACACCGCCTTCTACCGCTGGTACCCGCTGTCCAGCCTGACCGAGGTCGGCGGCGACGCCGCGCGCTTCGGGCTGTCCGCGGACGACTTCCACGCCTGGTGCGCCCGGATGGCGGCCTCCCACCCGGCGGGCATGACCACCCTCTCGACGCACGACACCAAGCGCAGCGAGGACACCCGCGCGCGCCTCGACGTCCTCGCCGAGAACGCCGACGCGTGGGCCGACACCGTCGCGGCGGTCCGCGCGACCAGTGCCGCCTACCGTCCCGCCCGCCTCGACGGCGCGACGGAGTCCCTGATCTGGCAGACCGTGTACGCGGTGTCCCCGTGGGGCGGCGACGGCCCGGTGGGGGCCGAGCGGCTGCAGGCGTACCTGGAGAAGTCCGTCCGCGAGGCCAAGGTCCACACGACGTGGACCGCGCCGGACGAGCCGTACGAGCAGGCCGTGCACGGCTTCGCCGCCGCCGTCCTCGCCGACGACGAGGTCCTCGGCACCCTCGCCGCCTTCGCGGCGCGGGTCGAGCCGGCGGTCCGGGCGGTCACCCTCGGCCAGAAGCTCGTGCAGCTGACGATCCCCGGCATCCCGGACGTCTACCAGGGGTGCGAGATCGTCTCGCGGACGCTGGTCGACCCCGACAACCGGGACGACGTCGACCACGCCGCGATCACCGCGTTGTTGACCGGTCTCGACCACGGAGAACCGGCCGCGGACCTCGACGCCGAGAAGCTGCTGGTGGTCTCCCGGGCGCTCCGGCTGCGTCGGCAGCACCCCGAGGTGTTCGCCGGCGCCTACGCCCCGCTCGCCACCGGCACGCCGCACGCCGTGGCCTACCTGCGCGGCGGCACGGTCGCGGTCGTCGCGAGCCGGTACGTCTCCCGGTCCGGCTCCGGGTTCGACGGCGAGCGGCTCGGGCTGCCCGCCGGGACGTGGGTCGACGCCCTCACCGACGTCGCCGTGCACGCCGCCGGGGAGGGCGTGCTGCTGCGCGAGGTCCTCGACCGGCTGCCGGTCGCCCTGCTGGTGCGGAAGGACGGCTCGTGACCCGCTTCGAGGTGTGGGCGCCGAAGGCCGAGGACGGCGTGACCGTCCGGGTCGACGACACCGACGCGGCGATGGAAGCCGGCGACGGCGGCTGGTGGTCACTCGACGTCCCGGCCGCCGGCCACGGCTCCCGGTACACCTTCGCCCTCGACGGCGGCGACCCGCGGCCGGACCCCCGGTCGCTCTGGCAGCCCGACGGCGTCAACGGCCCGAGTGCCGTCTTCGAGCACGACGAGGCGACCTGGACCGACAGCGGCTGGGGCGGGATCGCGCAGGCCGACGCGGTGGCCTACGAGCTGCACGTCGGGACGTTCACCCCCGAGGGGACCCTGGACGCGGCCGTCGGCAGGCTCGATCACCTGGTGGCGCTGGGGGTCACCCTGGTCGAGCTGCTGCCCCAGGCGTCGTTCGACGGCCCACGGGGCTGGGGCTACGACGGCGTCGCGCTGTGGGCCGCCCACGAGGCCTACGGCGGACCGGGCGCGCTGAAGCGGTTCGTCGACGCCGCGCACGGCCGCGGGCTCGGGGTCTGTCTCGACGTCGTCTTCAACCACCTCGGGCCCAGCGGCAACCACCTCCCCGAGTTCGGCCCGTACTTCACCGACACCCACCACACCCCGTGGGGCCCGGCGGTCAACCTCGACGCCGCCGACTCCGACGAGGTCCGGGCGTTCTTCCTGGGCTGCGCCCTGTCCTGGCTGCGCGACTTCCACGTCGACGTCCTGCGCCTGGACGCGGTGCACGCCCTCGTCGACGACCGCGCGCTGACGTTCCTGGAGGAGCTCGCCGCCGCGGTGGACGACCTCGCCGCACAGACCGGGCGGGCCGTCTGGCTGGTGGCCGAGAGCGACCAGAACGACCCGCGGACGACCGCGCCGCGGGGGGTCGACGGCGGCGCCGGCGGGCTCGGGCTGCACGCGCAGTGGGCGGACGACATCCACCACAGCCTGTTCGCGCTGCTGACCGGGGAGTCCAGCGGGTACTACGCCGACTTCGCCGCGGACGCGGCCGGGTCCTACGCGAAGGTCGCGCAGCAGGTCTTCTTCCACGACGGCACGTACTCGACGTTCCGGGGGCGGGTGCACGGGCGCCCCGTGGACCCCGCGACCGTGTCCGCACACCGCTTCTGGGGTTTCCTCAACGACCACGACCAGATCGGGAACCGGGCCGTCGGCGACCGGATGTCGACCACCGTGGACGACGGGGTCCTGGCCGCCGGCGCCGCGCTGCTGCTGACCGGCCCGTACACCCCGATGCTCTTCATGGGCGAGGAGTGGGCGGCCCGCACGCCGTGGCAGTTCTTCACCTCGTTCCCCGACGCCGAGCTGGGGAAGGCGGTCAGCAACGGCCGCCGCGGGGAGTTCGCCTCGCACGGCTGGGACGTCGAGGAGGTGCCCGACCCGCAGGCCGAGTCGACGTTCACCGACTCGAAGCTGGACTGGTCGGAGCTCGACCGCCCGGGATCCCAGCGCATGTTGGCGTTCTACCGCGGCCTGCTCGCCCTGCGCCGGGCTGAGCCGGGCCTGCGCGACGGGGATCTCACCGCGGTCCGGGTCGTGTCCGGCGGCGGGCGGAGCTGGGTCGGCCAGCACCGCGGGGACCTGTTCACCGTGGCCGCGCTCGAGGGCGCCGAGGTCGAGCTGCCGGCGACCGGGGCCGGCGGGCAGCCGCCGGCGGTCGAGGTCCTGGTGTCCTTCGGGGAGCCGATCCTGAAGGGGTCCACGCTGGTGTTCCCCGCGTCCGGCGCGGCGGTGCTCCGCCTCGGTTGAGTCCGGCGACCGACAGCGGTGGGAGTCGGTGGGCGGCGGAGTCAGTCGGGAGTGGTCGCCGCGGTCAGTGCGGCCAGGCGGGACAGGGCCCGGCCGTACTTCTTCCGGTAGCCGCCGGCGAGCAGCTCGGGGGTGAACAGCTCCCCCGCGGGCACGCCGCTCACGGCGACCGGGAGCCCGCGGTCGTAGAGCCGGTCGACGAGCACCACCAGTCGCAGCGCGGCGTTCTGGTCCGACACCGGCGTCAGGTCTGCCACCGCGACCGCGGACACCCCGTCGAGCAGCGCCCCATACCGGGATGGGTGGACCGCCCGGAGGTGGTCCAGGAGGCGGCCCGCGTCGTCGAGGGTCGCCCCCGGGCCGTGGGCGTCGGCCCAGGCCTGCAGGCGGTCCGGCGCGAGCGGCGGCGCGGCCGGGAGGCGGTCCCGGTGGCGGTGGTCGGGACCGTCGAGGTGGACGACGTCGAAGCGGGCCGCCAGACCCTGGATCTCCCGCCGGAAGTCGTCGGCCGCGAACCGGTCCTCCCCGAGGGCGCCGGGCAGGGTGTTGCTCGTCGCCGCCAGCGCGACCCCGGCCCCGGCCAGGTGTCCGAGCAGCGTCGACATCAGCACGGTGTCCCCGGGGTCGTCGAGCTCGAACTCGTCGATGCACAGCAGGCGCACCCGCGACAGCGCGTCGCGCGCACCGGCGAACCCCAGCGCGCCGACGAGGTGGGTGAGCTCGACGAAGGTGCCGAACACGACCGGGTGTCCGGCGGTGCGCACCGCGGTCGCGGCCGCCGCCAGCAGGTGGGTCTTCCCGACGCCGAACCCTCCGTCGAGGTAGACCGCCGGGGCCGGCGGGGGCGTGGCCCGGCGCCGGCCGAACCGTCCCCGCCGAGGGGTCGCGGACGTGCGGGAGGCGTCGGCCGGCGCTGTCGCCACGGCGGCCGTGAACGCCTCGATGCGGGCCAGCGCGGCGGCCTGCGTCGGTTCGGCCGGGTCCGGCAGGTAGTTCGCGAGGGTCGAGGTCGCGAAGGTCGGCGGGACCCGGAGGTCGGCGAGGAGGCGGGCGCGGTCCGGCCGCGGGTCGACGTCGACGAGCCGGCGTACCACGCGGGCAGTGTGCCCCGACGCGTCGCACCTCCCCGGCGGGGCCCCGGGGGACGATGATGCCGGGCGTGGACCTGCCGGTCATGCCGCCCGTCGCCCCGATGCTCGCCCGCGCCGCCGCGGCGATCCCCGAGGGGGACTTCCTGTTCGAGCCGAAGTGGGACGGCTTCCGGACCATCGTGTTCCGCGACGGCGACGAGGTCGAGCTCGGCAGCCGCAACGAGAAGCCGATGACGCGCTACTTCCCCGAGGTGGTCGAGGCGGTCCGGGCCGCGCTGCCGCCGCGGTGCGTGGTCGACGGCGAGATCATCGTGCCGGTCGGCGGGCACCTGGAGTTCGAGCGGCTGCAGGAGCGGATCCACCCGGCGGTGAGCCGGGTCACGATGCTGTCGACGCACACCCCGGCGGTGTTCGTGGCGTTCGACCTGCTCGCCCTCGGCGACGAGGACCTGACCGGGCGGCCGTTCAGCGAGCGCCGAGCGGTCCTCGAGGACCTGCTCGAGGTCGCCCCGCCGGTGGCGCCCGGGGTGACGCTCACCCCGACGACCCGGTCGCTGGACGTCGCCCGCAACTGGTTCCGAGTCTTCGAGGGCGCCGGCCTCGACGGGATCGTCGCCAAGCCGCGGGGCGCCGCCTACCAGCCGGACGTCCGGGCGATGACCAAGGTCAAGCACGACCGGACGCTGGACGCGGTGGTCGCGGGCATCCGCGAGCACAAGGCCTCGTCCCCGGAACGGCCGCTGGTGGGGTCGCTGATGCTGGGCCTGTACGACGACGCCGGGCGGCTCGCGTCGATCGGGGTGTGCGCGTCGTTCCCGATGGCGCGCCGGGCCGAGCTGTTCACCGAGCTGCTGCCGCTGCAGCTGCCTGCCGGGGACCTGGCCGAGCACCCGTGGGGCGGCTGGGCGGCGCCGTCGGCGGAGTCCGGGCGGCTGCCGGGCGCGGTGTCGCGGTGGAACGCGGGCAAGGACCTCTCGTTCACCCCGCTGCGCCCGGAACGGGTCCTCGAGGTCGCCTACGACCAGATGCAGGGCGACCGGCTCCGCCACACCGCGCAGTTCCGCCGGTGGCGCCCGGACCGGGAGCCCCGGTCGTGCACCTACGGACAGCTCGAGCGGCCGCTGCGGTTCGAGCTGCCCGAGGTGTTCACCGACCCCGACCGGGTCGGCGCCGGGACGGACGCCGGC
>CAXSIB010000160.1:0-7153 GCA_964237095.1 uncultured Actinomycetales bacterium | reverse complement strand
GTGTTCCGCCAGGTGTGGGAGGCCGGGGTCGTGCTCGGCGGGGTGTCGGCCGGCTCGATCTGCTGGCACGTCGGCGGGACGACCGACTCGTACGGTCCGGAGCTGCGAGCGGTGACGGACGGGCTCGCGTTCCTCCCGTACAGCAACGGGGTCCACTACGACAGCGAGGCCCGGCGGCGCCCGCTGTTCCAGCGCCTGGTCGGCGTCGGCACCCTGCCCGACGGCCACGCCACCGACGACGGGGTCGGGCTGCTCTACCGCGGCACCGAGCTGGTCGAGGCCGTCACGGAAGTCCACGGCAAGCACGCCTGGACGGTCACCCGCACCGGCCCCGGCGAGGTCGACGAGGTGGAGATCCCGACCCGGACCCTGCCCGGCGCGGCCTGAGCGCGGACCTCGCCCGACGTCGTTCGACGTCGCCCGACCACAGCGATCCGGCCGGGTGGGAGCTCAGTCCGCGAGGGTGTCCGCGATGAACGCGGCCGGGCCGGTCACGCACACCGTCGCGCCGGCGGGCAGTGCGGTCCGCGACGCCGTTCGGGTGGCGTCCAGGGTCGCGGCGAAGGTGTCCGTGTCGGTCAGCTTCGCCTCGGCGGCCTGGACCGCCGCCGCGACGTCCCCGCCGGCAGCGACGCGGACGTCGAGTTGTCCCGGACGCCGCTGAGCTTCCCGGAGCAGCTCCCGCCGCTGCCCGGCGCGACCAGCCACCCGAGGATCAGCAGCGCCGGCACCAGGACCCGCAGCCGGCGCGACGGCGGTCGGTCACCCGCGCCGCCGACCACCACCGGGGCCGGGCCGGGTCCGCCGCCGGGCGCGCTCGCCGGGGTCGCGAGGTGGGACACGGGCGGCCCTCCCGGCCGTCGGGCCGCCGCACGGTCCGGGATCGGGGCCGCGTTGTGCGGTGGGCCGGTCGCGCGGGCGGGTCTCCGGCCAGTCCGGCCGAGGTCCGCCGGCCGCACCTGTCCGGGACCGCGTCCGCCCGGTCCCTCACGGTGACGTGCGTTGATCACGCACCGCCACCGCCGACGGACGTCCTGCTGCCGGCCGCCGGCGGCGACGGCCAGCCGGCGGTCGCGGATCGACACAGGTCCCGCACACGTCGGTTCTGTCACTGTCTCTGAGCGCTCGGTGACCATCGCGTGCTCGAGAGACGTCCTGACTCCGGGAGACCAGCCAGATGGCCACAGCACCCCGTTCGAGCACGCCGCAGCGCCGCACGCGGGCGGCCACCGTCGCCGGCCTCGTGGCGCTGACCGGGGCCGCGCTCGCGGGCACGTCGGCCGCCGCGGCCACCGCGGCCGCCACGACCACCACGTCCACCGGCGCCACCGCCGCGCCCGCCGTCGCGACGACCGCCCGTGCCGGCACGACCCGGCCGGCGGTCGTCCTCCAGGCCGGGGGAGTGCTCCGGGCGGGGTCCTCGCTGCTCTCGGGCACCGGGTACACCCTCGTCATGCAGGCCGGGGGCAACCTGGTCGAGTACGGCCCCGGACGCGTGCAGTGGGCCAGCCGGACCCACGTCCCCGGCAGCTCGCTGCTCCAGCAGGCCGACGGCGACCTCGTCATGCGCAACCCCGCGGGGAAGGCCGTGTGGTCCTCGCACACCGCCGGACACCCGGGCTCGACCCTGCAGATCACCGCGGGCGGCGACCTGGCCGTCACCGCCCCCGGCGGGGCCGTCCTGTGGGACGACCAGGTCGGCGCCGACCGACTGGCCCCGACGGGCCGGCTGACGTCCGGGCACTCCGTCGCGTCACCGGACGGCGGGACCGTGCTCACGATGAGCACCAACGGCAACCTCGTGCTCCGCACGCTGGTGGCGGGCGTCCCGGTCACGGTCTGGGCGTCGGGGACCGCGGGCCACGTCGGGGCCTCGGTCCGGATGCGCGCCGACGGCGTGCTCGCCGTCTACAGCGCGGCGAACGCGGTCGTGTGGACCCTCGGCTCGTCGACCGCCCCGGTGCACCTCGAGGTCGAGGACGGCGGCAACGCCCGCATCTCCGGGCCCGGGTCCGCCCTCGCCCGGGTGGCCTCCCTCGGCGACGACTACCCGGCGACCCTGCGGGACGCGCCGCAGGACAGCCTCGTGGACCCGTGGCTCTACTACAGCCGGGAGTGCGTGAGCTTCGCGGCGTGGCGGGCGCTCGACCGCGACGGCGTGACCGTCTACCACGCGGGCAACGCGAACACGTGGGCCGCGTACGCCCGCACCCACGGCTTCATCGTCGACCGGCGGCCCGCGCCGGGCTCGATCGCGTGGACCGACGCCGGCAGCTTCGGGCACGTCGCGGTCGTCGAGAAGGTCGTCGGGCCCTACCTCGTGGTCGAGGAGTACAACTACGTGACCCGCGGCGAGTACGCCCACCGGGTGGTGCTGGCGTCACGGTTCAAGGCGTTCCTGCACTTCGAGCTGCCGGCGAACCCCGCCGCCGCGTCGACCACCGCGACCACCGCGACCAGGTCCGGGGACGACGCCGCCCGGGGCACCCCGGGCCGCTGACGGCCCGGGTCGGGTCACACCGGGGCGGTGGGTCCGATCAGGTCAGGTCTGTCGGGTCAGGACGGGATCTCGATGCGGGTGAACCGCAGGTCCGGCGTCTGCAGTGACAGGTCCTTGGTCGCCCCCACGAGCTCGACGAAGTCGCCGCGGTTCAACCCGGCCTGCAGGGCCCGGCGCACGAAGGACTCGAGCTCGCCGAGGTTGACGTGGTCGTCGAGGTCGAGGCGGAGCCGGGCGGCCATCGTGGTCCTTCGGTCGTCGGGGCGGGCGGACGGTGCGGCGGACCGGCGGTGCGGGCGGACCGGCGGGAGGGGCTCGGCGACGGTCCGACCGGACCGTTCCGGGCATCGGCGCCCCGGCCTCCCGTGGGCCGCAGTCTACCGGCGGTACCGGGTAATCCCGGGGTCCTTCCACCGCTGCTCCCGGTGTCCACCCGGGGGTCGGGCGCGGAGTCGGGCCGGGGGCCGGGCGCGGCGTCCGACCGGGTGTCGGGCGTGCTGTCGGCCAGGGTCGCTACCGTGGACACCGCCACCCGGCGGGCCGGCCCGGCCCGCCGCGCGGCGACCCGAGACCGCTCCGCCGAAGACCGCACCCCCGACACACCGACCTCAGCGCCGCCAGGCCGGCTGAGCCGCCACGGGAAGGCCCGCACATGCCCGGACACGACCTCGCCGGTCACGAGAGCCAGGACCGCCCGCTGCGCGAGGTCGACCCGGCGGTCGCCGCGGCCCTCGCCGGGGAGCTGACCCGCCAGCGGGACACCCTGGAGATGATCGCCTCGGAGAACTTCGCGCCGCTGGCGGTCCTGCAGGCCCAGGGCTCGGTGGCCACGAACAAGTACGCCGAGGGCTACCCCGGCAAGCGGTACTACGGCGGCTGCGAGTGGGTCGACGTCGTGGAGACCCTGGCGATCGACCGGGCGAAGTCCCTGTTCGGCGCCGGCTACGCCAACGTCCAGCCGCACTCCGGGGCCCAGGCCAACGCGGCGGCGATGCAGGCGCTGCTGACCCCGGGCGACACGATCCTCGGGCTCGACCTCGCCCACGGCGGCCACCTCACCCACGGGATGAAGCTCAACTTCTCCGGCAAGCTGTACCGCCCGGTCGTGTACCACGTGCGCGAGACCGACCACCTGGTCGACATGGACGAGGTGGCCGCCCTGGCCCGCGAGCACCGGCCGAAGCTGATCATCGCGGGCTGGTCGGCCTACCCGCGCCACCTCGACTTCGCCGCGTTCCGGGCGATCGCCGACGAGGTCGGGGCCTACCTGATGGTGGACATGGCCCACTTCGCCGGTCTCGTCGCCGCCGGGCTGCACCCCTCGCCGATCCCGCACGCCCACGTCGTCACCTCGACCACCCACAAGACCCTCTGCGGCCCCCGGGGCGGGCTGATCCTCGCCGCGGGCGACGAGTTCGCGAAGAAGCTCAACTCCGCGGTGTTCCCCGGCCAGCAGGGCGGCCCGCTCGAGCACGTCATCGCGGGCAAGGCGGTCGCCTTCGGCCTCGCGGCCACCCCCGAGTTCGTCGAGCGCCAGCAGCGCACGCTGGAGGGCGCGGCGATCCTGGGCCGCCGGCTCATGGCGCCGGACGCCGCCGCGGCCGGCATCTCGGTGCTGACCGGCGGGACCGACGTCCACCTCGTGCTCGTCGACCTCCGGCACAGCCCGCTCAACGGCCGGCAGGCCGAGGACCTCCTGCACGACGTCGGGATCACCGTCAACCGCAACGCGGTCCCGTTCGACCCGCGGCCCCCGATGGTGACCTCCGGCCTGCGGATCGGGACGCCGGCGCTGGCCACCCGCGGGTTCGGCGCGACCGAGTTCACCGAGGTCGCCGACATCCTGGCGACCGCCCTGACCCCGGGCCTCGACGAGCCCGGCGCCGCCGCCCTGCGCGACCGCGTCTCGGTGCTCACCACCAAGTTCCCGCTCTACCCCACCCTCACCGCCGACTGAGCCGTCTCCACCGGGTTCCGCGCGGAACCGTCCGGGCGGTGTCCCAGGCCCTCGACCGAGGCCAGGATGGGAGCGTGACCAACGCTGATCCGACCCTGTCCGCCGCTGCCGCACGCACCTTCCCCGAGGGCTTCGTCTGGGGGACGGCGACCGCCAGCTACCAGATCGAGGGGGCCGTCGCCGAGGACGGGCGGCTGCCGTCGATCTGGGACACCTTCGCGCGCACCCCCGGCAAGGTCTTCGAGGGCGACACCGGCGACGTCGCCGACGACCACTACCACCGGGTCGCGGAGGACGTGGCCCTCATGGGGTCCCTCGGCGTCCACGCCTACCGGTTCTCCGTCGCCTGGCCGCGGGTCGCCCCCGACGGTCGCACCGTGAACGAGGCCGGGCTGGACTTCTACGACGGGCTCGTCGACTCCCTCCTCGGCGCCGGGATCGACCCGCTGGTGACCCTCTACCACTGGGACCTCCCGCAGGCGCTGGAGGACGTGGGCGGCTGGCGCAACCGGGACACCGCCGCCCGCTTCGCCGACTACAGCACCGCCGTGGTGGCGCGCATCGGTGACCGCGTGCGGGACTGGGTGACCCTGAACGAGCCCTTCTGCTCGTCCTACATCGGCCACCTCGACGGCCGCCACGCCCCCGGCCTGACCGACCCCGAGGCGACGCTGGCGGCCATCCACCACCTCCTGCTGGCCCACGGGCTCGGGGCCGACGCCATCCGCGCGACCGCCCCGGCCGGACCGCAGCCGACCACCGTCGGCATCGTGCTGAACCTGTCCCACGTCCGCGGCGAGGCCGACACCGGCCCCGACGCGAACGCCGCGCTGCCGCTGGCCGACCGGCTCCCCACGATCGCCGACGAGGGGCTGCGCAACGCGGTCCGGTCCGCCGACGGCCTCGCCAACCGGATGTTCACCGAGCCGCTGTTCGACGGCCACTACCCCGCCGACATCGTGGCCGACCTCGGCGGGGAGGCGGCGTTCCCGTTCGTCCGCCCCGGCGACCTCGAGCAGATCTCCCGTCCGCTGGACTTCCTCGGCGTCAACTACTACTCCCCGGCGCGGGTCCGGCCCGCCACCGCCGAGGAGCTGGCCGCCCGGCACCCGATCCACGGCCTCGGCACGTCCACCCCGCCCCGCCCGCCGCTGACGGCGATCGGCTGGGAGCAGGACCCGACGGCGTTCACCGAGCTGCTGCTGCGGGTCGGGCGCGAGCACCCCGGGCTCCCGCTGTACATCAGCGAGAACGGCTCGGCCTGGGCGGACACCGTCGACGCGGACGGGGCCGTGCACGACCCGGAGCGGGTGGCCTACCTGCGCGCCCACCTGGCCGCGGTGCACGACGCGATCACCGCCGGCGCCGACGTCCGCGGCTACTTCGCCTGGTCGCTGATGGACAACTTCGAGTGGGCCACGGGCTACTCGATGCGGTTCGGGATCGTGCGCGTCGACTACGACACCCAGCTGCGGACGGTCAAGGACTCGGGCCGCCTCTACGCCGCGGTCGCCGCCGCGAACGGCCTCCCGGCCGCCTGACGCACCCCGGGCAGACCCGGCCGCACCGGAGTCGGGCGCGGCTGCCCCGCCGGGTCCGCACGTGGCGTGAGACATCCGCTGAGCGGGTGTCTCACGCCACTCCCGCGCTGGCGATCGCGGCCTGCCCGCCCTCGACGCCGGCAGGTCAGGTCGCCGCGAGCAGCTGCGTGACGCGGTAACCCCGGGCCGCGAGCAGCTTCAGGATCCGCGGCAGGGCGTCGAGGGTCTGCTCGCGGTCCCCGCCGCCGTCGTGGAAGAGCATGACCGAGCCGGGGCGGACCTCGGAGGTCACGTTGGCGACGATCCCGGCCGTCCCCGGCCGCGACCAGTCCCGGCTGTCGACGTCCCACCCGAGCGGGACGAGCCCGGCGTCGGTGCAGACGTCGAGCATCGTCGGGCTCCAGTTCCCGCCGGGAGAGCGGAAGAAGCGGGGGCCGACCCCGGTCCGGGCGTGGATCGAGGTCTGGGCCCGGCCGATGTCGCGCTCGATGTGGGCACGCGGGTACCCGGCGAGGGCCTCGTCGTGGTCCCAGGTGTGGTTGCACAGCGACATCCCCGCGGCGGCGACGCTGCGCGCCAGTCCCGGGTACCGCTCGACCTCCCGGCCGATCAGGGAGAACGTCGCGTGCAGGTGGTGCTCGGCGAGGAACGCGAGCACCTTCGGCGTGAACTCCTCGTCGGGGCCGTCGTCGAAGGTGAACGAGACCGCGCGGCCGCCGTTGGCGCTGACGACCCGCCCGCGGGCCCCGGACACCGTGGTCGCGTGGACGGCCAGGTCGACGAGCGGGTCGGGGGGCGGTCCGGGCGACGCGACCGCCGTCCGGGTCGCCGCCACCGCCGTCGTGGTGGCCGCGGTCCCGGGCCGCCCGGCCGGTCGGTCGACGAGGCGGACGCCGCCGACGGCGCCGCCGCCCACGACGGCGCCGAGCACGCCCAGCTTGCGCAGCAGCCCATAACCGCCGAAGCTGAACCCAAGGATGAGGCCAATCCACGGCGGCCGGCCGGCGACCATGGCCAGCCAGATCACACCCACCGCGGCCAGGCCGAGAGCGACCGATTGCGGCCGGCTGCGCGTCTCGGCGAGGAAGATCGTGCCCAGGGCCACGTTGACCAGCGGATTGATGAAGTAGCCCAGGCTGGCATCGACCACGTGGC
>CAXSIB010000159.1:0-7155 GCA_964237095.1 uncultured Actinomycetales bacterium | reverse complement strand
CCAACCAGAGGATCACGCAGCAGCCGCCGAACACCACGCCCAAGGACTTGACCCTTTCCCCGGTTACTGACGGCTGAGCCTCGACCAAGGCGGTCGTCCGGGTTGGTGAGCCGCACGCCAGCTCCCGTCAAGGTTTGAGTCGGACCGCACCGTCGGTCACCGCGGCGGCGAAGGTCGGTGCTGGGCGAGGCGGCGGTGGTCCGGAGGGTGGCGTCGGCGCCACCACCGGTGCGCAGCGGAGCGCTCCGGTGCGGTGGGTATCGGTCGACGTCCGGCCGCCGTGTGGTGTTCACCGCCCCGCCATGACCGCGGCGGACAGTCGAGGTGTCACAGGACCGTCGGTGGACGGTCCGCGGTCGGGCGCCACCGGAAGGACATGTCGTGGACAGCAGCAGACGAGGTCATGGGATCAGCCGGCGGACCGCGCTGGGGTTGGGAATCGGCGCGGTCGGGGCGGCGGCCACCGCACCGGTGTCCGCGGACACCGCGGCCGCGGCCGCGGCGACGCCGACCGCCACCGGCGCCGCTGCCGCGGTCACCGGTCCGGACCAGCCCGCGGCGAGTGCGGGGACGACCCTGGCGCGGACCCTGCTCCGCGGTACCCCGAACGCGGCCGGGTACCGCCGTCACGTGGTCGGTGCGGGTGAGCCCTACACTGTGCGCACCGACCTCGGCGGGACGCCGGGGGCGCACCGGGCGTCGACCCGGCGGCCACTGGCCGCGTTCGTCCAGTTCACCGACATCCACGTGCAGGACACCCAGTCCCCGGCCCGGTTCGAGTTCCTCGACCGGATCTCCGACACCGACCCGACCGTGCCCTTCCAGGCCGCGTACCGGCCCCACGAGATGCTCTCGGTGCAGGTGGCCGACGCCACCGTCCGCGGGGTCAACGCCCTCCGCGCCGCCCCGGCGACCGGTATCCCGCTGCAGTTCGCCGTGAGCACGGGCGATGCGACCGACAACTGCCAGCACAACGAGCTCCGCTGGGTCATCGACGTCCTCGACGGCACCCGGATCACCCCCGACAGCGGCCGGCTCGGCGTCTTCGAGGGCGTCGCCGACGCGAACCCCCCGACCTACGACACCCACTACTGGCATCCCGGGGGCACCCCCGCGGGCGCAGCGGGCGGGGCGGACGTGTTCCGCGCCGCCCACGGCTTCCCCACCATCCAGGGTCTGCTCGCGGCGGCGATCCGACCGTTCAACCCGGCCGGTGTCCGCCTGCCCTGGTACGCCGTCCACGGCAACCACGACGGGCTCGTCACCGGGAACTTCCCGGTGTATCCGTTCCTCAACGCCCTCGCGGTGGGGTCGGTCAAGCCCCTCGGCCTGCCCGACGCGATGACCGTGCAGGAGTTCCTCACCGACCTGCTGTCCGGCTCCACGCCCGCCCCCGGAAGTCTCACCGGCACGGCGGTCCGGACGGTCACCGCGGACCCCGACCGCCACCTCGTCACCCGTGCGCAGGTCGTCGCCGAACACTTCACCACGACCGGCAGCCCGGTCGGGCACGGGTTCACCGCGGCCAACAAGACCGCGGGAACCGCCTACTACGTCCGCGACCTGCCCGCGGCGAAGGCCCACTGCGGGCGGCCGGCCCCCCAGCCGGTGCGCATGATCGTCATGGACACCGTCAACGAGAACGGCGAGGCCGACGGCTCCCTCGACACCGTCCAGTACGCGTGGCTGCTGGCCGTCCTGGCCGAGCGCCCGGACCGGGTCACGATCGTCGTCAGCCACCACACCGGGGACACCATGGGCAACGCGCTCATCGGCGCCGGCGGTGACCCCAGCCCCCGGGTGCTCGGGCCGACGGTGATCGACACTCTGCACGCCCACCCGCAGGTGGTGCTGTGGGTCAACGGCCACACCCACGAGAACACCGTCACCCCCCGGCCCAACGCCGCCGGCACGGGTGGCTTCTGGGAGGTCACGACCGCCTCCCACATCGACTGGCCGGAACAGGTCCGGACCATCGAGATCACCGACAACGGCGACGGCACCCTCTCGGTGTTCGGCACGATCGTCGACAGCGCCGCGGCCCCGGTGTGGAACGGGAAGCTGGACACCCTGGACCTGGCGTCACTGTCCCGCGAGCTCGCCGCCAACGACCCGCAGGAGTCCGCCCGCCCCACCCCCGGCCTCGACGGCCTCCGCGGAACCGCGGCCGACCGCAACGTCGAGCTCCTGCTCCCGAAGCCCGCCGGGCTGGTCACCTGAGAGCACCGGACACCCCTCTGGGCTCCGACCGACACCACACAGCGCGGGTCTCAGCCGGTCCGGCCCGGTGTCGACCCACCCGCCGTCGGGCCGGTGGGTCGCGACCCTCCGTCGAAGGTCGCCGCCCCGGACTCAGTTCGCCGTCCTGGACCCGGTCGACCTTCCTCACCGGCGTAGCCGCCGGTGGCACGCATCCGGGTAGGACACGTCGCAGCGGCGGCGGGTTCAGGACCGCACCCGGGCGTGGGGGAGCGGGGCGAACAGCTCCTCGAGGAGGGGCTCGTCGATGGTGATGTCGGTGAACTCGGTGATCTCCGCGTCGAGGTCGTCGACGACCTTCACGACCCGCGGGAGGATCCCGAGCTCAAGGTCGACATCGAGCCGGAACCGGGTGCCCCCGGTGATCATCGCGAACGGCGGCTCGGGCCACATCGCCCACCCCCCGTCTGGGGCCGGTCGGCGGGTGGCGGTCACCGCAGTGCACGGGCGCCCGGCGACCCGGGTATCGCCGGTGACGGTCAGGTCGAACAGCTGGGGCACCGCGCCCGGGCTCAGAAGGTGGGTGATGTCCCCGCCGCCGTGGACGGTCCGCGGGTTCCCGCCGTTGGTGGTGGTGTCGGGTCCGCTCCAAGCCCAGGAGGTGGTCCCGTCGACGACCAGGACGTCGGGCTGGGCCCCGTCGCCGGGGGGCGAGAGCAGGTCCGCGCGCAGCTTCCACGGGACCCGCTGGACCGCGACCGCGAGCTCGGTCACCGTGACGGCGTCGTCGGGGACCTCCTCAGCGGTGGCGGCGTCTCCTGAGCCGTGGCCCATGGACCAGATCTGGCCGCCGGCGGCGGTGACCTGGTCGAAGTGGGCGGTGAACGCCCTCATGACGAGCTCGTCCTCGCGCCACCACCGGGTCCGTCCGCGGACGGTCGACCAGCTCGTCCCGGCGGCGGCGAGTCGTGCGGCGACGGGGCCGACATCGGGCATGAGGCCACGGTAGGGCGCACCCCGAGGCGCTCCCGTTGGGTAAGCAAACCCTGCGACCGCGACCCGGGCCGGCTCCGGCCGGGCGGGACCGGATTCAGGAGGTGGACGGCGGCCGGTGGTCGAGGGCCCGGTGGTCGGCCTGGAAGACCCGGTGGAGGTCCGCGGCCATCGCGTCCTCCTCGGCGCTGTCGGCGGCGGCCTCCTCGCGGCGGAGGCGGACGACCTCGCGGACCGCGGCCGCCCACCGGGACGGATCCGGGTTCCGGGTGGAGCGGGTCGGCGACGTGGGGGTCATGGCGTGATGGTGAACCGGAGACGTCGGTGAAGCAAACCCTGTGGACACACCCCGGCGGGGTCGGTGGTGACGGAGGTGACCGCGGACTCGGCGGAGGTCCGACCGGGTCGATGTTGGCGGCAGTGGGCATCCTGAGGGGGTGGTGCCTGTGTCGACTCCGGTCCTGACCCAGCCGCACGGAGTGCTGGCCGACGCCCCGGGGCGGTGGGTGACACGCGCGGCGTGCGCCGGCCCGGACGTCGACCCGGTGGTAGGGAAGGCGTTCACCGCTGACGCCCGACCCGGTCGGACCGGGCGGCCGCCGCGGTGTGTCAGGAGTGCCCCGTGCCTGGCGACTGCGCCGCCGACCCGCGGGGCCGCGGCGCTGGTGATGCCGACTGTTCACCGGATGGTCGGTTGCCGTCGGTGTCGGTGGGGGCGGACGGCGACCCAGGGTGGATCGGTGACAGTCACGGTGGACAGGGCCTCGGGTCGGGCGGGCGCGGGTGGGGGAGGGCCGGCGGTGTCCGCGGGTTCCGCGGTCCGCCTGGCCGCCTACCTGGGCCGGGGGTGGGAGCCGCGGGGTTACGGGGCCGCGAACGCCTACTGCGGTCGGGCGCTCACCGTCCCGGTTCGAACAGCACCGACGCCCTGGGTGACTGATTTCTCCGTGACCGGCTTCACCGCCGCGCCTGGACCGTGGGCCCCGCTGGCGGGCCGGTCGGGCCCGCCGCCGGGGTCAGGGTCAGCCGACGGCAGTTTCATCGAGGGGGTCTGCCCGCTGGCCGGGCCGGGGCGGGTCCGGTGACTCACGACCTGGTGGCCGGGCTGCCGCGCGCGGTGGACGTGCTGCCCCCGGAGTGGTTGCAGGCGGTGCTGGCCGGGCCGCTGGCGGCGGAGCTGTCCCGGCTGCGGGTGGACGTCGACGACGAGGACGACCCGGTCCTGCTCCGCGCCGACGGCACCGTGGTGGACACCTGGCGGGAGGACTACCCGTACGCCGAGCGGATGACCCGCACAGAGTACGACCGGACCAAGCGGCTGCTGCAGATCGAGCTGATCAAGTGGCAGAACTGGGTGAAGAGCACCGGGGCGAAGGTCGTCGTCCTATTCGAGGGCCGCGACGCCGCCGGCAAGGGCGGCACGATCAAGCGGTTCACCGAGCACCTGAACCCCCGCGGGGCGTCGGTGGTGGCGTTGGAGAAGCCGAGCGAGCGGGAGTCCACCCAGTGGTACTTCCAGCGCTATGTGGAGCACCTACCGGCCGCGGGGGAGATCGCGCTGTTCGACCGGTCCTGGTACAACCGGGCCGGCGTCGAGCGGGTGATGGGTTTCGCGACCCCGGTGCAGTACGCGGAGTTCATGCGCCAGGCCCCGGACTTCGAGCAGATGCTGGTGCGGTCGGGCATCTCCCTGGTGAAGTTTTGGTTCTCGGTGTCGCGCACCGAGCAGCGCACCCGGTTCCTCATCCGTCAGATCGACCCGGTCCGGCAGTGGAAGCTCTCGCCGATGGACCTCGCGTCCCTCGACCAGTGGGAGGACTACACCGAGGCGAAGGAGACCATGTTCGCCCACACCGACACCGCGGAGGCGCCGTGGACGGTGGTCAAGAGCAACGACAAGAAGCGCGCCCGGCTGGAGGCGATGCGCAGCGTCCTGCACCGGTTCGACTACACGGGCAAGGACGTCGAGCTGGTCGGGGTCCCGGATCCCCTCGTCGTCGGCCGGGGCGTGGACATCCTCGAGCACGGCGAGACCGCGGCGCACCCCGTCTCCGGCTGGTAGACCGCCGCCGTACCGGCCGCCTCGAACGGACCTGGCGACGGGCCGGAGATCGACGTCACCGGCGCCGCGCAGGTCTTCGCGGCCACACCCCCCACCCCGTCCGCGCCGGCCCCCGGGCGGGTGCCGTCAGGGCCGGTGCGCGAACGCCTCGCGGAGCCGGCGGTGCCCGTCCGGGTCGGCGAGGAGGGTGACCTCGTCACCGGCGCGCAGCTGCGTCCGGGTGTGGACCGCGACGAGCTGCTGGTCGCGGACCACGAGACTCACCCACCCGTCCCCGGTGACCTCGGCCAGGGCGCCGACCGTCATCCCGTCGGCGGCCGAACCGGCGGCCACCGCGAGGTGGAGCACCCCGTCCGGTTCGTCGGCGAGGCGGACCCCGACCGCCCACGGCTGGGGGTCGACGGTGGTCAGGGGGAGCCGCAGGCGCCTGGCGACGGTCGGGACGAGGCTGCCCTGGACGAGGACGGAGAACACCACGACCACGACGATGATCGCGTAGAGCCGGTCGGCGTCCGGGACGTGCGCGGTGCGCAGGAGCTGGCCGAGCAGGATCGGGACCGCCCCCTTCAGTCCCGCGAACAGCACGAACGTCCGTTCGTCGGGGCGCAGCCGGGCGGGCAGGACGCACAGCCCGACCAGTACCGGGCGGATCACCACCGCCAGGGCGACCCCCAGGACGAGGCCGGGCAGCCACACGTCGGTCCGCGCGAGCAGGTGCAGGTCGACGGTGAGGCCGAGGACCACGAACGCGACGATCTCGGCGAGGCTGCCCAGCGCGGCGTGGAACCGCTCCACCTCCCGCTTGAACGGGGCGGCCGGGTCACCGAGGAGGATCCCGGCCACGAACACCGCGAGGAACCCGGACCCGTGGGCCACCGTGGCCACCCCGTACAGCCCGAACGCACCGGCCAGGGTCCGCAGCGGGTAGAGCCCCTCACTGGGCAGCGGGACCCGGCGCACGAACCACAGCAGCGCCCGCGCCCCGGCGACCCCGAACGCGGCCCCGACCGCCATCTGCAGGACGAACTGGATCCCGACGTGCACCACGGCCGCCCCGCTCAGCGCGCCGGCGGTGAGCAGGCCGCCCATGAGGGCGATCCCGACGGGGTCGTTGGCGCCGGACTCGCCCTCCAGGAGCACCCCGCTGCGCCCGGCGATGTCGCGGCGGCCGAGCACGGAGAACACCACCGCCGGGTCGGTCGGCGCGACCGCCGTCGCCACCAGCAGCGCCACGTACCAGCCGAGACCGAACAGGGCGTGCAGCAGCACGGCGCCGGCGGCCGCGGTCAGGAAGGTCCCGGCCACACCGACGACGGTGATGGGCGCGGCCGCGGTCCGGAACCGGGCCCAGCCGATGTGCATCCCGCCGTCGAAGAGGATCAGGACCAGCGCGGCGGTCACGACCCGCTCCACGGTCTGCTCGCCCGGGGTGTGCAGCGGACCCACCACCGCGACGGCCACCGCCGACCCGGCCAGCATCAGCAACGGGACCGGGACCCGGATCCGCTCGGTCAGCCGGTTCGCGAGGATGGCCACCAACGCCGCCGCCGCGGTCAGGGCCAGCAGCAGGCCGTAGTGCAGGGAGTCGGCCACCGCACCCATCGTGCCCGGCCGGGCCGCGCACGACCGGACCCGCCGCCCCCGCCGGGAGCCGTCGGCCGCGACCGCGCGCCGCCGACCCGGGAACCCCTCCCGCGCCGCCTCGACCGCCGCCGCTGACCATCCGTGGCCGCCCGGCCGCGTCGACCCGGGCGTGCCCCCGCCGGCCGCGTCGCGTAGAACGGGTGGGCCGGTCGACCACGGCACGGGATGGAGCCGCATGAGGGCCGGACGTCCGGCGCGGGCCGGGGCGCTGCTCGCCGCCGCCGCGCTGCTCGCCGCCATCGCGGCCGGGGGAGCGG
>CAXSIB010000158.1:0-7221 GCA_964237095.1 uncultured Actinomycetales bacterium | reverse complement strand
AGTTCGTCCGGATCTTCCAGTCCTGGTTCGATCCTGCGGCTGCGGGCGGCCGCGGGGCGGCCCGGCCGATCGCGGAGCTCGAGGCGTCGTTCGCCGACGGGTCGCGCCCGGTGCCCCGCGGGGTCGACGGCGTCGCGGCCGGGGCGGCGTGGGCGTCGCTGTCCGCGGTGCAGCGCGCCGGCGTGCTCGACCGCTTCCGCCTCGCCTACGCCGACACCGCACCGGTGAACTGGTGCCCGGGTCTCGGCACGGTGCTGGCCAACGAGGAGGTCACCGCCGACGGGCGCAGCGAGCGCGGCAACTTCCCGGTGTTCGTCCGCGAGCTGCGCCAGTGGAAGATGCGGATCACCGCCTACGCCGACCGCCTGCTCGCCGACCTCGACCGGGTCGACTGGCCCGAGTCGGTGAAGGCCATGCAGCGCAACTGGATCGGCCGCTCGACCGGCGCCCGCATCCGCTTCGACGTGGCGCAGGCCGATGCGGCGCAGTCGGGGTCACCGGCAGCGCTACCGGCGCTCGAGGTCTTCACGACCCGCCCCGACACCCTGTTCGGCGCGACGTTCATGGTCGTCAACCCCACCCATCCCCTGCTGGGCTCGGTGCCCGCCGCCTGGCCGGCCGGGATCGACCCGCGCTGGACCGGCGGAGCGGCGGACCCGGTCGCCGCCGTGACGGCCTACCGGGGCACGGGCTCGTCGCGGACCGCCCGCGAGGTCGACCTCGAGCGGGACAAGACCGGGGTGTTCACGGGCCTGGTCGCGACCAACCCCGTCGACGGCCGTTCCCTGCCCGTCTTCGCGGCGGACTACGTCCTGGCCGGCTACGGCACCGGCGCGATCATGGCCGTGCCGGGGCAGGACGAGCGCGACCACGCGTTCGCGACCGCCTTCGGGCTGCCGGTGATCCGGACGGTCCAGCCGCCGCCGGACTTCGAGGGCGGGGCGTGGACCGGCGCGGGCGCGGCGGTCAACTCCCGCAACGACACCCTCGACCTGGACGGCCTCGGGATCAACGAGGCCAAGGCCGCGATGGCGGCGTGGCTCGGCGAGCGGGGCGTCGGCGAGCCTGTCGTCCAGTACCGCCTGCGGGACTGGCTGTTCAGCCGGCAGCGGTACTGGGGCGAGCCGTTCCCGATCGTCTACGACGACGCCGGCCTGGCCCACGCCGTGCCCGACGACCAGCTGCCGGTGCTGCTCCCCGAGGTCGCCGACTACTCCCCCGCGACGTTCGACCCCGACGACGCCTCGTCCGATCCCCAGCCCCCGCTGGGGAAGGCGACCGACTGGGTCGCCGCCGACGTCGACCTGGAGACCGGCGACGGCACCGGGCGGTTCCGCCGGGAGACCTCGACGATGCCGAACTGGGCCGGCTCGTGCTGGTACGAGCTGCGCTACCTCTCCCCCGACGACGCCGACGCCTTCGTCGACCCGGCCGCGGAGTCCTTCTGGATGGGACCCGGCCGCGGCGCGGGCGCCGGGGTGGCCGGCGACCCGGGCGGCGTCGACCTCTACGTCGGCGGCGTCGAGCACGCCGTGCTCCACCTGCTCTACTCCCGTTTCTGGCACAAGGTCCTCTTCGACCTCGGCCTGGTCACCTCCGAGGAGCCGTTCCGCCGCCTGGTCAACCAGGGCTACGTGCAGGCGTGGGCCTACACCGACGCCCGCGGGGTGTACGTCCCGGCCGAGGAGGTCGAGGAGGACGGGGCCGCGTTCACCTTCCGCGGGGAGCCCGTGACCCGGGAGTACGGGAAGATGGGCAAGAGCCTGCGCAACGTCGTCACCCCGGACCAGATGTGCGACCGGTACGGCGCGGACACCTTCCGCCTGTACGAGATGTCGATGGGCCCGCTGGCCGACTCCCGGCCCTGGTCGACCCGCGACGTCGTCGGCTCCCACCGCTTCCTGCAGCGGCTGTGGCGGCTCATGGTGTCGGAGGAGACCGGCCTGCTCACCGTGACCGACGACACCCCCGGCCCGGACACCGAGCGCCTGCTGAACGTCACGATCGCGGGGGTCGCCGCGGACTACGAGGCGCTGCGCCTCAACACGGCCGCGGCGAAGCTGATCGAACTGGTCAACCACCTCACGAAGACCCACGCCGGCGCCCCGGTGCCGCGGTCGGTGGCCGAGCCGCTGGTCCTGCTGGTCGCGCCGCTGTGCCCGCACGTCGCGGAGGAGCTGTGGTCCCGGCTCGGGCACGCGCCGAGCGTCACCCGGGTCGCCTTCCCCGTCCCCGAGGCGCGCTGGCTCGTCCGGGACACGGTGGAGTACCCGGTGCAGGTGGCCGGGAAGGTCCGCGCCCGGATCACCGTGGCGGCCGACGCCGACCGCGAGACGGTGGCCGCCGCCGCGCTCGCCGAGGCCCGGGTCGCGGAGCTCCTCGGCGGGGTCGCTCCGAAGCGGGTCGTCGTCGTGCCCGGGCGCCTGGTCAACATCGTCCCGTGACCCGCGCCCGATGAGTCCACCCGACGAGTTCCCGGCCCCGCCCCCGACCCCGGACCCGACCGGGACCCCGGCCCTCGCGCCGGCCCGGGACAGGGCGTGGGCCCGGCGCTGGGCCGCCGTGCGCGGATCGGCGACCGAGCTGTGGGTCCGCGACCGCCACGAGGTCGCGGTCCCCGTGCGCCGCGACGCGTACACCCGGCTCCTGCTGGTGCTGGGGGTCTCCCTCGGCGCGAGCGCGATCTCCTCGGTCACCCAGCTGATCGGGCGGCTGACGGCGCCGGTCAAGCTGTCGGCGCAGGTGTCGATCCTGCACGCGTCGCAGGCCTCGCAGTCCCTGCTGGACCTCGCGTACCAGCTCGAGGACATCGTGTTCGCGCTCGTCCCGGTCGCGCTCGCCCTGTACCTGCTGACGATGCTGCCCGTGCGCGACGGTCTCGCCGCGGGCTGGCGGGGCGCGTGCCGGCGGATCGGGTTCGACCTGCGCCGCCCGTTGCCCGACCTCGGGCTCGGGACCCTGCTGGCCCTGGCGATCGGCGTGCCCGGGCTGGTGCTCTACCTGCTGGCGCACGCCCTCGGCCTCAGCACGACCGTCGACCCCGGGAACCTGCCGCCGAACTGGTGGGCGGTCCCCGTGTACCTGCTGTCCGCGGCGGAGAACGCCGTGCTGGAGGAGACGGTCGTCATCGGGTTCACGTTCGCGATGCTCCGCCGCGCCGGCTGGGGCACGGGCGCGGTCATCGTCGCCGCGGCCGTCCTGCGCGGCAGCTACCACCTCTACCAGGGCCCGAGTGCGTTCGTCACCAATGCCCTGCTGGGGATCGTGTTCGGCCTGGTGTACCTGCGCACGCGGCGGGTCATGCCCTTCGTGGTGGCGCACACGCTCATCGACGGGGTCGCGTTCGTCGGGTACACCCTGCTGGTCAACCACGTGAGCTGGCTCCCGCACTGAGCCCGGCTCAGCCCCGGTCCGGCCCGACTCAGCCCGGCTCCTGGGGCCGCCGCGACGCCGGCGGGAGCACGTCGCGGTCGAGGCCGTCGAGGGCGGCGAGCTCCTCGACCGCGACCCCCGTGCGGTCGTCCTCCGGGGTGAACTCGTGGCCGGCGAACGCCCGGAAGCGGCGGGCGCCCTCGGCGGTCGTGAACAGCCGCGACTCCATCGTGGTCTCGGCCGGGCTCTCGGCCCGACCCCCGCCGCGGCCGGTCGCGGAGTCCCCCGCCGCCCCCGGGGCCGGTGCCGCCGGCCGCTCGGCGGCCGGTTCGTGGCGCACGGTCGGCAGCGCGTACGGGTGCTCGCGCTGCAGCCAGCGGACCAGGGACTCCCGCACGTGGCAGCGCAGGTCGAACACCGTCGGACCGTCGCGGCCGGACACCAGGACCCGCACGTGCACGAAGGAGGACACCGCGTCGGTCACCTGGAGGATGCCCACCCGGGTGTCCCACAGGTCGGTCTCGGCCAGGATCCGCCGCAGCTCCTGGCGCATCTCGTCGAAGGGCGCCGTCCAGTCCAGGTCGAGGTCGACGACCCCGAGCAGGTCGGAGTTCTGCCGGGTCCAGTTCTCGAACGGCGTCGTCGTGAAGTACGTGGACGGCAGGATCAGGCGGCGGTCGTCCCAGATGTGCACGACCACGTAGGTGAGGGTGATCTCCTCGACCCGCCCCCACTGCTGCTGCACGACCACCACGTCATCGACGCGCAGGCCGTCGGTGAACGCGAGCTGCAGGCCGGCGAAGACGTTGGCCAGCGAGGTCTGCGCGGCGAGCCCGGCGACGACCGACAGCAGCCCCGCCGAGGCGAACACGCTGGCCCCGGCGGTCCTGGCCCCGGGCAGGCTGAGCAGCATCGTGGCCACCGCGATGACCGTGACGACCACGACCGTCAGCCGGCGCAGCAGGGACACCTGGGTGCGGACGCGGCGCGCGCGCCGGTTGTCCTCGACGTCGACGCGGTACCGGGCCAGCAGCAGGTCCTCCACGACGAACGCGAGGACCGCGACCAGCCACGCGAGCACCCCGCTCAGCGCCAGCCCGACGACGTGGGCGGACGAGGTCAGCGCACGCCGGTAGTTGTCCCCGAGCCCGACCCAGTTCTGGTCCACGGTCAGCCAGACCGCCAGCAGGACCAGCGCGAGGCGCAGCGGGCGCCGGCCGCGCCGCGACATGTCCTCGACCACAGGGTGGCGCTGCGCCGGCCCGCGCACCACCAGCCGCAGGACCACCGACACCGCCAGCGCCGCCGCCACCGCCAGCACGAGGGCCAGGACGACGTTCAGCGGGGTGAACGGGAAGGGCGTCGGGTCGAAGGCGGTCGTCACGCCGTCGAGGGTGCCTCACCTGCATCCGGGACCGTCGCCGCGCCGCCCACAGCACCCGGGGCCGCGGCGCGCCCGATCCGCCGGTGTGGTCCCTTCAAGTGGTGACCGGTCGGGATCGCCGCGTGCGCGTCCGACGTCGCCGGCGGGGCGTCGCCACCGCCGCGGCGGCCGTGCTGGCGCTCGCCCTGCTCGGCCCGTCGACCGCGGCGGCCGGGATCGGCGCGACCACCACAGCCGCCGCCACCACCGCGACGGCCGGGGCCGGGGGCAGGACCGCGCCGTTCCTCGGCACGCTGGGCACCCAGTCCGCGCACGCCGCCCGGGAGTCGGCGGCCGGGATCAGGCTCGGGATGGTCGAGCTGAGCTGGGCTCGCCTCGAACCCGCGCCGGGGGTGTTCGACGCCGCCTACGCGGCCGGCATCGAGGACCGGATCCGCGCGATGCAGGCCGCGGGCATGAAGATCACCCTCGGCCTCGGGCTGCACTTCACCCCCGCCTGGGCCTTCCGCTTCCCGGACAGCCGGTTCGTCGACCAGCGCGGCCGGCGGTCGCCGGACATCGACCTCGTCTTCAACCGGGCCCTGCGGATCCAGGCCGACCGCTACCTCGCCCACGTCGCCGCCGCGTTCGGGCTGTCCACGTTCTGGGCGATCCGGATCACGTCCGGCGGGGTGAGTGAGGTCCTCTACCCCGCGGGCGGCTCCTACTGGGCGTTCGGCGCGAACGCCCGGAACGGTCGCCAGATGCCCCGGAGCATGGCCCGCAACCCGTTCCCCCACTGGCGACCCGGCCACCGCGGGCTCACCGCGGCTCAGACCGCCACCTGGGCCGCGTGGTATGTCGGCGCGCTGGACGACACCGTGAACTGGCAGATCCAGCGGCTGCGCGCCCTCGGCTTCGCCGGCTACGCCCAGGTCGTGACTCCCGGCCTCGGGGTCAGCCCCGCCCAGTTCACCGACGCCGTCCACCACCGCCTCCCCGACGGGACCCTCGGCCGGGGCGCCGCCTGGGACCGGTTCTACGCCGGACTGCCCGACCGGGTCGGCGTCACCGCCTACGTGTCCTCCGTCGGCGACCACTCCGGCACCGCCTCGGGCCAGCAGTGCCGGGCCGCCGACAAGACCGTCCCGCTGACCTCACCCGCCACCCGTACGTGGTCCGCGACCCGGTGGATCAGCCGCGTCGCCGACGCCCACGGGCTCAGCAAGGCCGGGGAGAACCCCGGCTGGTCCCCGTCCCAGGCGAGGCACTACACCGACCGCTCCCGGGCCGGGCTGGTGGCCACAGCCGTCCGCCAGGCCACCTCGTGCGGGTTCCTCGGCCTGTACTGGGCCCACGACGACCAGTTCTGGGGGCGTACCGCGGTCATGAGCCTGTCCCGGCTCACCGCCTGGGTCCGCACCGGCCGCACCCGCCCTGCAGACGCCCCCACCGGGTAGCCGCCGCCGTCGCAGGTGCCCGCGCCGGGGCTCGAGCGCGGTTCGCCGAGGGCCGCGACCCGCGAGGGCCCTGACCACCCACGGGCCTCGGGGCGATGTCCACCGACGCGGACCGTCCGTCGCCCGCCCGGGAGCGGTCCTGCGGTCCCCCGCGGGCACGTGCACGACGACTGGGGACAGGTGGGACACCTGAGGCACCCCACCCGTCCCGCCCGCCCCGAGCCGTCGCGGACGTGCACGCCGCCGCTCGGGACCGGCGGACGGCCCGCTCACTCCCCGATCGAGGGCGCGGACCGCAGGGACAGCGCCGCCGTGGCGGCGGCCGCCGCCGGCAGCGGGGTGTAGGTGTGCGCCAGGGCGGTGATCGCGCGCTGGTGGCGCCGGCGCAGCGCGGGGCTCACCGGCCGCGGCAGCTCGGTGGTCAGCATCAGGGTGTCGGGGTGGGCGCTCGCGACCCACTCGCTCAGCGTGCCGGTGTAGACGGCGCCGGTCCCGTCCGGGGCGGAGGAGCTCAGGTGGCGCTGGCGGACCGACCTCGCGAACACCCGCGCGAAGTGCTGGTTCCCGCCGATCGAGCCCACGTAGTCCAGCGGCTGGTGGTAGCTCAGCACGATCGTCGGGCGGACGTGGTCGATCAGGTTCGTCACGGCCCGGCTCTCCGGCTCCGACAGCCTGGCCGGGCCGGAGTAGGTCAGGTCGCCGACCACCCCGCGATGGCGCCAGTCGGCCGGGAAGTTGCGGTTCAGGTCGACCTGCCGGGCGTTCTGGCGGGTGTCGCGCCGCTCGCCGTCGGCGTTCGGGTGGAACAGGAACACGTACTCGACCCCCAGCGGGGGCGGGGTCTTCGACGCCCACAGCCCGGCCAGCACGTCGACACCCGCCTGCTCGTTTCCGTGGATGGCGCCGAGGGCGAGCACCCGCGTGCGGACCGGGTGCGCGTCGTCGGTGTGGGCGACGTGGTGCGCCAGCAGCGGCACTCCGCGCACGGTCCGGCCGTAGGTCGTGCGCGACCGGCGGACCCGGTCG
>CAXSIB010000157.1:0-7295 GCA_964237095.1 uncultured Actinomycetales bacterium | reverse complement strand
GGCGGTCGGGCAGTTCGCGGTCGCCCTGCGCGGCTACGACCGGAGCCAAGTCGACGTCCACGTCGCGGAGCTCGAACGGCGGCTCGTCGACCTGTCGGGCCGCTGGACGGCGGAGTCGGGTGAGCTGGCCGGCCTGCGGGTCGAGGTCGCCGGCCTGCGCCGCGACCTCGCCCAGGCCACCCGAGAGCTGTCGGAGTCCCGCACCCCGAGCTACGCCGGGCTCGGCGCCCGGGTCGAGCAGCTGCTGCGCCTGGCCGAGGAGGAGGCCGAGGAGGTCCTCGACCACGGCCGCGCCGAGGCCCACCGGCTCGTGACCGACGGCCGCGAGGAGGCCGCCGCGCTGCGCAACGCCACCGAGGACGACGCCGCGGCCGCCCGGGCCGCCGGCATCCGTGAGGCCGCCGAGACGGTGGCCCGGGCCGACACCGAGTCCGAGGCCGTCCGCGACGCCGCGTCCCGGCTGGCCGAGGAGCTCCGCGCCGGTGCCGGCCAGGAGGTCCGCGACATCCGCGCCGGCGCCCTGGCGGACGCCTCCGAGATGCGCGACGCCGCGGCCCGCGACGCCGAGGCCGTCGGGGTCTCCGCCCGGCGCGAGGCGGTGGAGCTCGTCGGGACCGCGCGCGCCGAGGCCGAGCAGCTGCGCCGGGGCACGCGGGTCACCACCGACGCCCAGCGCCAGCAGGCGGCCGCCGTCCTCGACGACGCCCGCGCCGAGGCGGAGGACCTGACCAACCAGACCACCATGGACATCGCCCGCCTCCGCGACGAACACCAGCGGGCCGAGACCGCGCGCCACGAGGCCGTCTCGCAGGGCCTCGCCGCCCGGGTCCGTGAGGCCGACGAGCGCGTGCGGACCGGCGAGGAGCGGGCCCGCCAGGCCGCGGAGGACGCCGAGCGGCTGCGGGTGGACAGCGAGACCCGCGCCCACGCCCTCGACCAGGACAGCCGGCGCGGGGCGGAGCGGCGCCTGTCCGAGGCGGCGGGCGCCGCCGAGCAGACGCTCCGGCGGGCCCGCGAGGACGCCGAGCGGATCGTGGACGAGGCCGGCCGCCGGGTCGGCGAGCTCGACCGCCAGCACGAGCGCACGCGGCGGTCGCTGGAGCAGCTGCGGTCGGTGCTGTCCGGCACCGTCGACTCCATCGGCACGGTGGGCGACGACGAGGACGACGAGGACGAGCCCACGACGCAGATCCCGCTCCGGCGGGGCGGGCGCCCGGCGCCCGCGGCGACCCAGCCCGAGGGTCAGTCCGGCGGCAGTCGGTCCGGCGGCGGTCTGAGGGCGGCCACCGACGCGGACAGCGGTGCGACCGGGGAACCGGCGCGGGATGCGAACGCCGCGACGGTGCGGTCCGCGTAGGCACTCGCGTCCCCGGTCGACACCGGCCCGTCGAAGGTCCGCGGCAGCGGGCCCGACCAGCCCGGCACGACCCGCGTGACCACCTCGTCGAGCACCCGCTCGGCGTGGCCCACCCACAGGTGGCGCGCGCCGGCGACGGCCACCACCTCGGCCTGCGGGACCACGGCGAACGCCGCGCGGGCGGCGTCGGGGCGCAGGTGGTCGTCGAACTCGGGCACCAGCGCCGTGAGCGGGCGGCCGTCGGCGGCCCAGGTCGGCAGTGCCGCCCGCGCCCGGGCCCGCAGCGGCGGCGACAGCAGGACGGCGCCCTCGACCCCCGTGAGCAGGCCGTGGGCGAGGGCGAGCTCGGTCCCGAACGACCACCCGAGCAGGTGGACGGCGGGCAGTCCCGCCGCACGGGCGGCGGCGACCGCGGCGCGCACGTCGAAGGCCTCGGCCCCGCCGTCGTCGAACGTCCCGCCGCTGGTGCCGGCGGTGCTCGACGTCCCCCGGGTGTTGAACCGGAGGACGGCCACCCCGGCCAGCGCCGGCAGCCGCCAGGCGGCCTTGCGGAGCACGTGGCTGTCCATCATCCCGCCGGCGGTGGGCAGCGGGTGCAGACAGACCAGCGTCGCGGCGGGCGGGCGGCCGACGGGGAGCGCGAGCTCGGCCACCAGGTCGAGGCCGTCGTCGGTGTGCAGCGTCAGGGGCCGACGGTCGGCGGGCAGGACGGTGTTGGCGCGGATCGCGGCGCCGCCGGCGGTGGTGCTCACCGGCGTCCCGCGGCGACGGCGCGGCGCCAGCAGCCGGTGTGCCAGTGCCGCCGGACCTCGGTGCCCGGGGCGCCCGTGAGACCGCGCAGCAGCGGCCAGACGACCACGTGCGGCACCCGGGGCAGGATCGTCAGGTCGCAGCCGGGACACCGGTAGGGCTTCGTCGCCGCCGAGCCGGTGACGGGACGGACACTGAAGTCCTCGCCCGCCCACTGCTGCACCGGCGGCTGCACGCCCCGATTCTCCCCAACCGGTCCGGGCGCCCGCGCGCCCACCCCGGCCCCTCCGGTCCTCGACAGTCGCTCCACGTCAGAACAGCCGCGTGCCGTCCTCCGCTGTTCCCCGCAGGGCGTCGAGGTCGAGGACGACGCAGCGGATGCCGCGGTCCCCGGCCAGCACCCGGGCCTGCGGCCGGAACTCCTGGGCCGCGAGGATCCCCGTCACCGGTGCCAGCAGCGCATCGCGGTTGAGCAGCTCCAGGTAGCGGGTGAGCTGCTCGACCCCGTCGATCTCGGCGCGGCGCTTGACCTCCACCGCGACGGAGGCGCCGGCGGCGTCGCGCACGAGGAGGTCGACCGGCCCGACCGCGGTGGGGAACTCGCGGCTGACCAGGCGCCACCCCGGGCCGAGGGTCTCGACCCGGGCGGCGAGCAGGCGCTGCAGGTCGGCCTCGACGCCGTCCTTGACCAGGCCCGGCTCCGCCCCGAGGGGGTGCCGGGAGTCGTGGAGGACCTCCTCGAGGGGCACGACGAGCCCCTCCCCCGCCCGGTTCGCGACCCGCCACACCCCCGGCGCGACCGCGGTCGGCTCCCGCTCCTCGACCAGGCTGCAGGGCGGGCTCATCCAGTTCAGCGGCTTGTACGCGCGGTCGTCGGAGTGGACCGAGACCGACCCGTCGGCCTTGAGCAGCAGCAGCCGCGTCGCGAGGGGCAGGTGGGCCGCGAGGCGTCCCCGGTAGTCGACCGAGCAGCGGGCCACGACGAGTCGCACGGGCGCATCATCGCCGCAGCCGGGCGCCGGTCGGACCGGCCGCCCCGCCGGCCCGGGACGACACGACCCAGGGTGGCCGCGGCGTGGACGGACGACGCATCATGGAGTCGTGGCGCCCTGGGGTTCTCTGCGGTATCTCGAAGAACCGCTCGTCGCGTTCTGCGCGGTCGCGGTGCTGGCCGTCGTGTGCCGGTGGACCTTCTCCCACGGCAAGTCCCTCGTCGCCGCGCCGCCGAAGTCCGGCACGCCCGACGACTACGGGATGCTCCGCCCCGTCGCCGCCGTCCGCGACCTCGACCAGGCCGAGCGGATCGTCTCGCTGCTCGCCACCCGCGGGATCCGGGGGCTCACCGTCCGGACGACCGAGGGCATCCGCGTGATGGTCTGGCAGGACGACGTCGAGCAGGCGCAGGCCGCCCTGCCCCGCCCCGCCGGCAGCTGACGCCCGCTCCGCCTCTCCCGGAGCCCGCTTAGAACAGGTCGGGGTCGACCTCGCGGGCCGCGGTCGCGCCGAGCGAGCGCAGCGTCCCGACGAAGTCGGGGTAGCCGCGGTCGATGTGGTGGACCCCGCCGACGGTGGTGACCCCGTCGGCCACGAGCCCCGCGAGCACCAGCGCCGCCCCGGCGCGGATGTCGCTGGCCACGACCGGCGCCCCCGACAGGCGCTCCTGCCCGCGCACGACCGCGTGGTGGCCGTCGGTCCGTACGCGTGCGCCGAGGCGGGAGAGCTCGTTGACGTACATGAACCGGGCCTCGTAGAGGTTCTCGCTCACCATCGCGGTCCCCTCGCTGATCGCGAGCAGCGACACCATCAGGGCCTGCAGGTCGGTCGGGAACCCCGGGTAGGGCAGCGTCACGACATCCACGGCGGCGGGCCGGCGGTCGATGGCCACCCGCACCCCGCCGGCGCCGGCCTCGACGGTGGCCCCGGTGGCCGCCAGCTTGTCCAGCACGATCTCCATGTGCCCGGCCTTGGCGTTGTCGATCAGCACGTCGCCGCGGGTCATCACCGCGCCGATCGCCCAGGTGCCCACCACCAGGCGGTCCGGGACGGTCGTGTGCTCGGTCGGGCTGAGGGAGTCCACGCCCTCGACGACGAGGCGGGACCCGCCGGCGCCGTCGATCTTCGCGCCCATGCCGGACAGGAACTCGCAGATGTCGGCGATCTCCGGTTCACGCGCGGCGTTGTCGATGACCGTGGTGCCGCGGGCCAGCACACCGGCCATGAGGAGGTTCTCGGTCGCCCCGACGCTGGGGAAGTCCAGCTCGATCTCCGCGCCCCGCAGGCCGTCCGGGGCGCGGGCGACGATGTTGCCGTGCTCGATCACGACGGTCGCCCCGAGGCGCTCGAGGCCCGACACGTGCAGGTCCAGCCCACGCGAGCCGATGTTGTCCCCGCCGGGCAGCGCCACACTGGCGCGCCCGCAGCGGGCCACCAGCGGCCCCAGGACGTTGATCGACGCCCGCAGCCGGCGGACCAGGTGGTACTCCGCGACGTGCTCGACCTGCTCGGGCACGTCGACCGTCACCCGGGGCCCGTCGACGGCCACCGTGGCGCCGAGGTGGCGCAGGAGCTCGGCCATGAACGTCACGTCGAGGATCGCGGGCACGGAGTCGATCACCGAGCGGCCCGGGGCCAGCAGGGTGGCCGCCATCAGCTTCAACGCGCTGTTCTTGGCCCCCGCGACGTGCACCGTCCCGGCGAGGCGGGCGCCGCCCTGGACCCGCAGCCGCTCCTTCGCCGGTCGTGCCGGTCCGGTCGCTGCTGTCTCCACGCCGCGATCGTAGGCAGTGCGGGGCCGCCAGACCTGCCGCCCGGGCCCGCGCCGCCGGATGGGAGGCTGTCGACCGTGGTCAACCTCACGCGGATCTACACCCGGACCGGCGACGACGGGACGACGTCGCTGGGCGACGGCAGCCGGACGGCGAAGAACGACCCGCGCCTGCTCGCCTACGCCGACGTCGACGAGGCCAACTCGGCGATCGGGCTGGCCCTCGCCCTCGGCATCGGGGTCGAGGAGATGGCGACGCTGCTGGTGCGGATCCAGAACGACCTCTTCGACGTGGGTGCGGACCTGTCCGCGCCGGTCCCGCCCGGCGGGGACGGCGAGCACCCGCGACTGCGGATCCTGCCCGCGGACGTGGCTCGCCTCGAGGTCGCGTGCGACCGGTTCAACGACGACCTGCCGGCGCTGCGGTCGTTCATCCTGCCCGGCGGGTCCCCCGGCGCCGCCGCCCTGCACGTCGCGCGGACCGTCGTCCGGCGGGCGGAGCGGTCGGCGTGGGCGGCCTGCGAGCGCTACGGCGACAGCTGCTCCGCGGAGCCGGCGCGCTACCTCAACCGGCTGTCGGACCTGCTGTTCATCCTCCCGCGGGCGCTGAACGCCGCCGCGGGGGTGGCGGACACCCTCTGGGTGCCGGCGGCCAACCGGGAGGCCTGACCGACGGGCGCACCGGGGCTCAGACCCGCGAGGCGGTCTCCAGCCAGGCGGTGAACGACGTCACCGCGGCGGGCTTCATCGCGAGCTCGATGACCCGGTGGTCCTGGCTGACCGCGACCACCACGTGCCCGGACACCAGCGCACGGGACTCGACCCCGACCGGCTGGCGGTGGTCGGTGATCTCGAGGCGGCGCCGGTCGAGGACGAGCAGCGGACGCGGGCGCAGGCTGAACAGCCGGTACCACCGCAGGACACCGTCGCCGTAGGCGCCGACCCCGAGCGACCAGCCGCGCCCGAAGGACCGCGGACAGTCCCGGACGCTGCACTCGAACGTCGCCCAGCGGCGGCGCAGCAGCCAGCGCCGCGTCGCGAACGCCGCGAGCGTGGCCGCGAGCACGATCCCGACGACCACCAGCAGGCCCACCACGACGCCGCCCGCGTCGAGCACCATGTCACCCGCGGACACAGCCGAGACACGGACCGCGTGGGCGGCGTGGATGGGAGCGCTCACACCGGGGCCGGCCCGGAACCACCACGTACCGAGCACGACGCCTCCCGGTGGACGGGACCACCCACGGGTGGTCCCGGCACCGCGACGGTGTGGCGCCCTGGCTGGCCGGCTCGGGGGGAACCGGGTGGTGCGGTGACGCTATGCGGTCTGGCTGTCCGACTGGCCGGCGGCCCGGAGCTGCGCCCGGGCGTACACGAGGTCGGCGGCGGCCCGCTCGCGGTCATCGTCGTCCGGCGCCGCGTCGACCGCACGCTGTGCCTCGTCCGCGGCCGCCCGGGCCGCCGACACGTCGATGTCCTCGGCGAGCACGGCGCGCTCGGCCAGGATCGAGACCCGGTCCTTGGCGACCGACAGGAAGCCGCCGCTCACCGCGGCGGACCAGTCGCCGTCGGAGCCGCCGGTGACCCGGACGACGCCGTCGGCGAGCAGGCTGACCAGCGGCTCGTGCCCGGTCAGGATGCCGATCTCGCCGTCGACGGTCCGGGCGATCACCGAGTCCGCCTCGGCCGAGCGCAGCTCACGCTCGATCGAGACGAGGTCGACCTGCAGGACCATCAGCCCTCCCGGGCCAGGTCGTGCGCCTTGCGCTCGACGTCGTCGAGGCCGCCGCACATGAAGAAGGCCTGCTGCGGGGTGCTGTCGTACTCCCCGTCGCAGATCTTCGTGAAGGCCTCGATGGTGTCGGCCAGACTGACGGTCGAGCCGGGGATGCCGGTGAACTGGGTCGCCACGTAGGTGTTCTGCGACAGGAACCGGCTCACCCGCTGGGCGCGGTTGACCGTGACCCGGTCCTCCTCCGACAGCTCGTCGACGCCGAGGATCGCGATGATGTCCTGGAGCTCCTTGTTGCGCTGGAGCACCTGCTTCACCCGGACGGCGGTGTTGTAGTGGTCGGCCGAGATGTAGCGCGGGTCGAGGATCCGCGACGTCGAGGTGAGGGGGTCGACCGCCGGGTAGATGCCCTGCGCCGAGATCTCGCGCGAGAGCTCGGTGGTGGCGTCGAGGTGGGCGAAGGTCGTGGCCGGCGCCGGGTCGGTGTAGTCGTCGGCGGGGACGTAGACGGCCTGCATCGAGGTGATCGAGTGCCCGCGGGTCGAGGTGATCCGCTCCTGCAGGACACCCATCTCGTCGGCCAGGGTCGGCTGGTACCCGACCGCGGACGGCATGCGCCCGAGCAGCGTCGAGACCTCGGAGCCGGCCTGGGTGAACCGGAAGATGTTGTCGATGAACAGCAGCACGTCCTG
>CAXSIB010000156.1:0-7359 GCA_964237095.1 uncultured Actinomycetales bacterium | reverse complement strand
GGGGTCGGCGGTGGGGGGCGACCCGGGACCAAGGTCCCGGACCGGTGGACGCGCCCCCGGTCGCGCCCCCGGCCGCGGCGCGGACGGGCCATCCTGTCCGGATGGCCGCCGACCCGCTCCCGCCCCCGCGGGCCCGGATCATCGCGGCCGCCTTCGACCCGTCCCCGGTGCCCACGGCCGGCCTCGGCGAGGACTTCGCCGCCGTCCTGCGCCAGCTCCTCGACCGGGGCCAGCAGCTGGTCGACCTCCAGTCCAGGCAGCAGATCCTCCTCGACGCCATCATCACCATCGGCTCCGACCTGTCCCTGCCCGACGTGCTCGGGCGGATCGTCACCAGCGCCACGCGGCTCGTCGACGCCCGGTACGGCGCCCTCGGGGTGGTCGACCACCACGGCCGGCTCACCGACTTCGTGCACACCGGCTTCTCCCCCCGGCAGGTCGACGTGATCGGGTCCCCGCCGGCGGGCGAGGGCCTGCTCGGGCTGCTCATCGCCGACCCGCGCCCGCTGCGCCTGGACACCATCGCCGCGCACCCGGCGTCGGTGGGCTTCCCGGCCGGGCACCCGCCGATGGGAGCCTTCCTCGGCGTGCCGATCCGCGCGGGCGACCGGGTGTTCGGCAACCTCTACCTGTCGGAGAAGACGACCGCGACGGCGTTCTCGGAGACCGACGAGCGGCTCGTGACGGTGCTCGCCGCGGCCGCCGGCATCGCGATCGAGAACGCCCGGCTGTTCGAGGAGTCCCTGTCCCAGCAGCGGTGGAGCGCCGCGGCGGCCGAGGTCTCCGCCGTCCTCCTCGGTGAGGACCACCGGCTCGACCCGGCCGAGGTGATCGCGGCGGCGGTGCGCGCGGCGGGACCGTTCGACGCCGTCGTCGTCCACCTCGACGGCGGCGGCGGCCACCCCGGGGTCAGCGGGCTCGCGACGGCGGTGGTCCGCCTCGTCACCGGCGACGGGACGGCCGACCACGCGGACGGGGTGCGCTCGTGGGACCTCGTCGGTCCGTCGGGGCGGCTCGGGCGGATCCGCGCGGTCCCGGCGCCCGGGGCGCCCGAGCTCCTCCCGGCCGTCGACACCTTCATCGAGGCGTTCTGCGCGGGCGCCGCCCAGGCCCTCGAGCTCGCCCGCGCGCAGGACGACCGGGAACGCCTCAGCCTGCTGGAGGACCGCGACCGCATCGCCCGGGACCTGCACGACCTGGTGATCCAGCGCCTCTTCGCGACCGGCCTCAGCCTGGAGGGCATGCGGCTGCGGACCGCCGACCCGGACAGCTCGAGCCGCCTCGACCGGGCCGTACAGGACCTCGACGACACGATCAGCCAGATCCGCCGCACGATCTTCAGCCTGCGCAGCACCTCGCGCAGCGGGCTGCGGAGCACGGTCACCGCGATCGTGGACGCCGCCGCGAAGCGCCCGGGGCCGCGGCCCGTCCTGCGGATCGTCGGGCCGGTCGACGCCGCGGTCCCGACCGAGCTGCACGGCGACGTCGAGGCGGTGCTGACCGAGGCCCTCTCCAACGCGGCGCGCCACGCCCCCGGCGCCGCGGTGCAGGTGGAGGTGCGGGTCTCGGCCGACACCCTGGCGCTCGTCGTCGCCGACGACGGTCCGGGCGTCGGCGCCTCGACCCGCCGGTCGGGGTTGTCGAACATGGCCGACCGGGCCGACCGGCGCGGCGGGGAGTTCCGCTGCGACGCCGGACCGGACGGCGGCACGCGCGTCTCGTGGTCGGTCCCGCTGGCCGGGTCCGGGACGGCGACCGGCCACCGTGCGGCCGCCCGGTGACACCGCCGGACCTCTCGGACCAGGAGCACCCGCCGTTCGTGCTGCACGACCACCGCAAGCCGCGGCCGCACGTCGACCTGAGGCTGGCCGAGGGCGGGGTGCTGCGCTCGTGGGCGCTGCCGCGCGGGCTGCCGACCGAGCCGGGCCGCAACCGCCTCGCGGTCGCGGTCCCGGACCACGCGATGGACCACCTCGGGTACACCGACGACGACAAGTCGATCGCGGACACCGGCTGGTGGGAGGAGGTCGACCGCAACGAGCGCCGCCTCGTCTTCACCCTGCACGGGCGGGGGGTCCCACGCCGGTACGCGCTGGTGCGGACGTCACGGGACTGGCTGCTGCTGCTGACGAAGGACCAGCCGGCGCCCGCGGGTCCGGGCGATCGGGGGATCGGTGGTCAGGAGTGCGACGGTGCGGGCGGCGCGTCCTCGATCTCGAACAGCAGCTCGTCGGGGTAGCACCAGAACCAGTCCTCACCCGGCTCGAAGGACCGCATCACCGGGTGCCCGGTGGACCCGAAGTGCTTCGTGGCGTGGGTCCCGGGCGAGGAGTCGCAGCAGCCGACGTGCCCGCACTGCTCGCACACGCGCAGGTGCACCCACCGCCCGCCGGCGGCGAGGCACTCCTCGCAGCCGTCCGCCGCCGGGGCCACGCCGAGGTCGATCGCGTCCAGGTGGGTGCAGGTGTCGGCCATGGCGGCCATCCCACCCCCCCGCCGGCCGCCCTGACCAGCCCGAGGTGGACATCGGTGGTGGGCTCGACGCGTCGAGGAACGGCGACGGACGGTCCGGGCTCAGCCCGCGGGTCTGCTCAGCTCGGCAGCAGGCCGCGGACGAAGGCGGCCTGGCCGAGGTGTTCCAGGTCGTCGTCGAGGACGCTGACGAGGCGGACCGCGAGGGTCACCGGCGGGTCCCAGCGGGTGTCGACGACCCGGGTGAGGTCCGCGGCCGACAGGGTCCCCAGGTAGGCCACCGTCCGGTCGTGCACGGCGTCGTGGTAGCCGGCGAGCACGTCGGCGGACCCGATCCGGACGCGGGCCACGTCGGCATCGGTGTGGGCGTGGCCGGTGTCCGCGACCGGCAGCGCGAGCCCGAGCCGCTCGGACCAGCCGTCGGCGGTCCAGGCCTGCTCGGTGCCCGCGACGTCCGCGACGTGGTCGTCCTGCACCCGGGTGAGGTGCCAGACCAGCCAGCCGATCGAGTTCGCGGAGCCGGCGAGCCGGTGCGCCAGGTCGGCCGGCGTCAGCCCGTCCAGGACGGCGTGGACGCCGTCGCGGACCCGGGTGAAGCCGTCGAGCAGCAGGTCCACGGCGGTCACGGGGGCGGCGGACTCGGGAGCGGTGGTCATCACCCGATCCTCCCCGCCGCCGACGCCGACCCCGCCGCCGACCCCGCCGCCCGACCCGGGCCGGCGACTCGGCCCGAGCTCAGCCGGCGGCGGCACCGCGGACGACGACGACCGGGCACGAGGCGTGGGCGGCGCAGTGCTGGCTCACCGAGCCGAGCAGCAGGCCCGCGAAGCCGCCGTGCCCCCGGCTGCCGAGGACGAGCATCGTGGCGCCGCGGGACGTGGTCAGCAGGGTCGGGGCGGGGCTCCCCTCGAGCACCTCGGACGTCACCGGGGAGTCCTCCGGGCGGCGGTCGAGGCTGTCCGAGAGGCCCTTCAGCATCGCGTCGAGCTCCTGCTGGGCACCGATCTGGAGGTCGGCCTCGGCCGGCATGACCATCGGGCTCATGCCGACGACGGGGGGCATCGACCACGTCAGGACCACGTGCACGGGGGCGTGGCGCAGCGCGCCCTCGTCGAGCGCCCAGGCGAGGGCGGCCGCCGCGGGCGCCGAGCCGTCCACCCCGACGACGATCCGGGCGGGCCCGGTCGCACCCCCGGTCGCGGGGTCGCTCGCGGTGTCGGTGGTGTCGGTCGTGACGGGGGTGGTGGCGGGGGTCGAGGTCATGTCCCCACCCTGCGTCGGGCCGGTCCCACCGCCATCGGGCCGGTGGCCCCGGACACCCGGGACCTTGGTCCCGGTCCCGGGTGGCGGTCGCCGAAGGGCCCCGCCCCCCGGGACCTTCGTCCGTCGAGGCCGGGACGGCGCCCGGGCGACCGTGGGACCGCCGGAGACGCCCGTCCCCGCCGACCCGAGGAGCACCCCCATGAGCACCGTGACCACCCAGCGGCCGACCGGCGACGCCACCGGCCCGGCCCGAGTCCCCCCGGTCCTGGCGGCGGTCCCGGGCGCCGGCCACGCTGTCGCGACGGCCCGGGCGCTCGCCGTCCTCCGGATCGTGACCGGCTTCGTCTTCCTCTGGGCCTTCCTCGACAAGCTGTTCGGGCTCGGGTACTCGACCTCGACGGCCAGGTCGTGGATCCACGGCGGCTCCCCCACCCGCGGCTTCCTCTCGTCGGTGGCGGTCGGGCCGGCGCAGTCCCTGATGCACACGATGGCGGGACCTGGTACGCGGACTGGCTGTTCATGCTCGGCCTGCTCGGCGTCGGGCTCGCCGTCGTCCTCGGGGTCGCCCTGCGTCCGGCCGCGGTGGCCGGGGTCGTCCTGCTCGCCGGCATGTGGCTGTCGGAGTTCCCCCCGGCCCGGTTCGCCGCCGACGGGACCGCGACCGGCTCGCCGAACCCCCTCGTCGACTACCACGTCGTCTACGCGGTGATCCTCGTGGTCCTCGCCCTCACCGCCGCCGGCACCACCTGGGGCCTGGGCCGGACCTGGGCCCGCGCCACCGGCTCGAGGGGCTGGCTCCTGTGAGCCACACCCCGACGACCCCGGTCCTGACGGCCCCGAGCACCCCGACGGCCATGCCCGCGCTGCGGCGCGCGGCGATGCGGGCCATGCTCGCGCCGTCGACGCACAACACCCAGCCCTGGCGCTTCGTGGTGGGTCCGACGTCCCTCGACCTCTTCGCCGATCCCACCCGGGCGCTGCCCGTCATCGACCCGCGGTCGCGCCAGCAGGTCATCAGCTGTGGAGCGGCGCTGCTGGCCGCCCGGGTCAGCCTGGCCGCCGACGGGGTGCCCGTCGAGGTGGACCTGCTCCCCGACCGCGCGGACCCGGACCACCTGGCCCGCCTGCGGGTCGTGGCCGGGCACCGCCGGCCCGACCCGGCCGCGGCGGCCCTGGACCGGGCGGGTGACCAGCGCCACACCAACCGCCGCGCCTTCGGCGGCGAGGCGGTCCCGGCCCACGTGGTCGCCCGCCTGCAGGACGCCGCCGCGAGCGAGGGCGCGTTCCTGTGCCTCCTGACCGCGGAGCCGGGCCGGGCCCTGGTGACGGCGATGACCGCCGAGGCCGAGCGCGAGCTGTTCACCGACCCCGGCTACCGGGCCGAGCTGCGCGACTGGGCGGGCCGCACCGGGAGCCACGACGACGGGATCCCGACCGACGCCATCCCCGCGGCCGGGCGCAGCGCCGAGCAGCTGCCGGTCCGCGGCTTCGACCAGCGCGGGACGGGACGCCTGCCCGCCGAGGCCCACGCCGAGCACGACCCCTGCCTGCTCCTGCTCGCCACCGACACCGACGACCGCCTCGGCTGGCTCCGCGCCGGCCAGGCCCTCGACCGGGTCCTGCTGGAGGCGACCCGCGAGGACCTCGTGGTGGGGCTGTTCTCCCAGTTCAGCGAGGTCCACCGGATCCGCGCCGAGGTGCGCGCGACGCTCCGCCTGGTCGGGTACCCGCACCTGCTCCTGCGGGTCGGGCACGCCGAGCGGACGCCGGGCACGCCGCGGCGGCCGGTGCCGGACGTCCTGACGGCGTCCTGAGTGACCCGGGTGCCCGGCGGTCTAGCGGCCGGCGGGCACCCGGTGACCGGAGCCGAGGGAGTCGACGTAGTCGGCCAGCTGCGGACCCGTGAGGGGGTGGCTCAGCAGGTAGCCCTGGGCGTGGTCGGCCCCGAGGCCGACGACCTGCGACAGCTCCTGGGTGGTCTCGACCCCCTCGGCCGTGACGGTCAGCTCCAGGACGTGGCTGAGGTCGATCATCGCGCCGACGATCGACCGGGTCGCCCGGTCGACGGGGAGGTCCGCGGTGAAGCTGCGGTCGATCTTGACGACGTCGAAGGGGAAGCGGCGCAGGTAGTTCAGCGAGGAGTACCCGGTGCCGAAGTCGTCGAGGGCGAGGCGGACCCCGAGGTCCTTCAGGTCCGCCATCACGGTCAGGGCCCGGCGGGCGTCGGCGAGGAACACGCTCTCGGTCACCTCGAGCCCGACGCTGGCCGGGTCGGCGCCGGTGTCGGCCAGCACCCGCTGGACGGTCTCCGCGAACGCCGGCCCCATCACCTGCTGGGCCGAGACGTTGACCTCGACCCCCGGCACGTCGCGGCCCGCGGCCTGCCACGCCCGGAGGTCGGAGCACGCCTGGCGCAGCACCCACTCGCCCAGGGCGACGATCAGCCCGGTCCGCTCCGCGCTCGGGATGACGACCTCCGGCCCGACGACCCCGCGCTCGGGGTGGTACCAGCGCAGCAGGGCCTCGACGGAGACGAGTGAGTCGCTGTGCACGTCCATGATCGGCTGGTACACCAGCCCGAGCTGCCCCCGCTCGCCGGCGTGGAGCAGGTCCCGCTCGAGGTCGTCGCGGCGGTCCGCGGCGATCCGGGCGGCCGGGTCCACCACCCGGTGGTGGCCGCCGCCGTTCTTCTTGGCCTGGTACATCGCGAAGTCCGCGTCGCGCAGCAGCTCCTCGGGGATGTCCTGCCCGGGGCCGGAGAACGCGATCCCCACGCTGGCGGTGACGGACACCCGGAGCCCGTCGAGGTCGAAGGGCGCCGCGAGGGCCGCCGCGATCCGGACCGCGACCGTCTCGGCATGGGTACCGGTGCGGAGGTCCTCGCAGAGCACCACGAACTCGTCCCCGCCGAGGCGCGCCAGGGTGTCCCCGGGGCGCAGCACCTGGGCGAGGCGGACCGCGACCGCCTGCAGCAGCTGGTCCCCGACGTGGTGGCCGTACCGGTCGTTGACCGACTTGAACCCGTCGAGGTCCACGAAGAGCAGGGCCGCCTGACGGTGGGAACGCCGCGCGCGGGCGACGGCCTGGTCGAGCAGCTCCTCCAGCAGGGTCCGGTTGGGCAGTCCCGTCAGGGGATCGTGCAGGCTCCGGTGGTTCAGCCGGGCCACGGTCGCCGACGCGTCGACGCGGGACTGGGCGTTGAACAGGTAGGCGGCGGCGACGTCGGCGAGCACCTGCGCCGCCTCGAGGTCGTCCTCGTCGAGCGCACCCGGGGTGTCGCGGTACAGGTCCACGGCGCCGAGGCGGGCGCCGTCCAGGCGCATCGGGAACGTGAAGACCGCCGCGAGCCCCTCCTCACAGGCCCGCGGGGAGAAGCTCGGGAACCGCAGGTCCTCGCTGAGATCGGTGACGGTGACCCGCTCACCGCTCCGGTAGGCCTCCAGGCAGGGCCCCTCGTTGAGCTCGTTCTGCAGGGCCTCGGTCCAGGACTGCAGGAACGACTTGGTCGCGTTGTAGATCGACTGGAACGAGCCCGGCATCGTCGACGCGATCGACGAGGTCACCAGGATCTTGCCGGCCCCCTGGGCCACCATGTCCGGCAGCAGCCGCTTGGCCAGGTGCACG
>CAXSIB010000155.1:0-7371 GCA_964237095.1 uncultured Actinomycetales bacterium | reverse complement strand
GCCCGGCCCGGGCCCCGCGCAAGCGCGCCTCCCGGGCCCGGTCGACGGCGCCCGACGCCGCCGACGCCGCGCCCGCCCCGGACAGCGCCCCGGCCGACACCGAGCCGGCCGACACGGCTCCGCTCGACGAGACGCCCGCCCGCCCGGCCCGGGCCCGCAGCCGCCGCCGCCCGGCGCAGCCCACCCTGGCGGTCCCCGGCACCGGCGACGCCTCGTCGGTCGTCCCGCTCGAGGACTCCCCGGACCAGCCGGCCACGCCCGGCCCGGTGACCGTGGACGTCGTCGTGGACGGCGACGACGCCCCGGCCGACGGGGCGCTGACCGACGAGGTCCCGGCCGACGAGCTGCTGTCCGACGGAGCTGGGCCCGCGGCGTCGGTCGAGGTCCCCGTCGTGCCCGCGCCGGCTCCGGCGCCGGCCCCCCGTCGCGCGGCGCCGGTCAACGTCGGGTTCGCCCTGCTCGCCCAGACGGCCCCCGTGTTCAGCGACCCGTTCGCCGTCGCCCCGCCGAGGCCGGCCGCCCCGGCTCCGACCCCCGCCGCGGCTCCCGCCGGCGACGTCGCCGACACCGCGGCGACCGCACCCGAGGTCGCGACCCCCGCCGTGCCCGAGACCGCGCCGGCCGCCCCCGTGGCGGCGGCGACCCCGCCGGCCCGCCGGTACCCGCAGATCTTCCTGCCCGACGCCCGTGACGCCCGGGCGCCCGAGCCGGAACGCGGCGGCGGCGGCGCCGGCCGGGGTGCCTCCCGCGGTCACGACCTCACCCCGGATCGGCTGCTGGCCGCCGTCGGGGAGACCCGCGGCCCGCGCGGCTCCGAGCCGCCGGTCACCGGCGCGCCGGTCTTCGTGGACCCGACCCAGTCGGTGCCGGCGGGCCGCCGGTCGCGGTCCGCGGCCGCGCCCGAGCCGGGCGACGCCCCGGCCGACGAGGCCATCGACCAGACGTCCGGCGAGCACGGGGACCCCGGGGACACCGGTCCCGACGCGGCCGGTGACGGCCAGGGCCGCCGGCGCCGCCGTCGTGGTGGGCGCCGTCGCCGCGGCGCGAACGACCGTCCCGCGGAGGACGAGCTCGACGGCGACCACGAGGACGCGGGCACCGAGGTCCTCGCCGACGGCGGGTCCGACCGGGGCGACACCGACTCCTCGGCCCCCGCCACCGGTGCGGTCACCGACACCGTCCTCGGCACCGGGGACGACGCCGACGAGACCGCGGGCTCGGACGTCACCGACGTGCTGGAGCCGACGTCCGGGGGATCGACCCGGTCGCGGCGCGGTCGCGGCAGCCGGTCCCGCCGGGGCTCCGCCGCCGTCGACGACACCGAGGACGAGCCGGCCACCGTCGGCTCGCCGGACGCCGACCCGGTCGCCGGCGGCACGGCGGACGGTCCCGAGTCCGACGCCGACCGGTCGGTCGACGCCGAGACGGACGCCGAAGCCGACGGGACCGACTCCGACGGTGACACCGAGGGTGCGGCCGGCGGCCGCCGCCGCCGTCGTCGCCGTCGCCGCGGCGAGGCCGGCGACGAGACCGAGGCCGCGGCCCCGGACGACCCGCCGGACACCGTGGTGCGCGTCCGTGAGCCGCGCAAGGCCCGCGGCCGGCGCGAGGAGGGCGCGAGCGAGGTCACCCCGGCGCGCGGCTCCACCCGCATCGAGGCCAAGCGCCAGCGCCGCCGCGACGGGCGCGACGCGCAGAAGCGCCCGCCGATCCTCACCGAGTCCGAGTTCCTGGCCCGCCGTGAGGCGGTCGCCCGGACGATGCTCGTACGGGAGAAGGCCGGTCGCACCCAGATCGCCGTCCTCGAGGACGGCCTGCTCGTCGAGCACTACGTCGCGGAGGAGTCCGCGCCCACCGACCGCAGCCTGATCGGTGACGTCTACCTCGGCCGGGTGCAGAACGTGCTCCCGGCGATGGAGGCGGCGTTCATCGACATCGGCCGCGGCCGCAACGCCGTGCTGTACGCCGGCGAGGTCGACTGGGACGGCCTCGGCATGGACGGGAAGCCGAAGCGGATCGAGCTGGCGCTGAGGTCCGGGCAGTCGGTCCTCGTCCAGGTCACCAAGGACCCGATCGGGCAGAAGGGGGCGCGGCTCACGTCGCAGATCTCCCTGGCCGGCCGGTACCTGGTGCTCGTGCCCAACGGCTCGATGTCCGGGATCAGCCGCAAGCTGCCCGACACCGAGCGCGCCCGGCTGAAGAAGATCCTCCGTGAGCTGGTCCCGGCCAAGGCCGGCGTCATCGTCCGGACCGCGGCCGAGAACGCCAGCGAGTCCGAGCTCGGCGCCGACGTCGCGCGTCTCACCGGCCAGTGGGACGCGATCACGGCGCAGGCGGCGACGTCCTCGGCGCCGGCGATGCTGCAGGGTGAGCCGAACCTGGCGATCAAGGTCGTCCGCGACATCTTCAACGAGGACTTCACGTCCCTCGTCGTCGCGGGCGGGGCGCCGCTGGAGGAGGTCCGCTCCTACATCGGCTCCGTCGCGCCGTCGCTGCTGGACCGGGTCGAGCCGTGGACCGGGTCGGGCGACGTCTTCGCCGCCCACCGGGTCGACGAGCAGCTGGTCAAGGCCCTCGACCGCAAGGTGTTCCTGCCCTCCGGCGGGTCCCTGGTGATCGACCGGACCGAGGCCATGACGGTCGTCGACGTCAACACCGGGCGCTTCACCGGCTCCGGCGGCAACCTCGAGGAGACCGTCACCGAGAACAACCTCGAGGCCGCGGAGGAGCTGGTCCGCCAGCTCCGCCTCCGCGACATCGGCGGGATCATCGTCGTCGACTTCATCGACATGGTCTTCGAGGCCAACCGCGACCTCGTGATCCGCCGCCTCATCGAGTGCCTCGGCCGCGACCGGACCCGGCACCAGGTGGCGGAGGTCTCCTCCCTCGGCCTCGTCCAGATGACGCGCAAGCGCATCGGGCGCGGGCTGCTGGAGGTCTTCGGGCACACGTGCGAGACGTGCCACGGCCGCGGGATGGTCGTCGACCTCGACGGGCACGCCGTGCACTCCGACCCCGACACGACGCGGTCGACCATGCCGTCGCCGCCGCGGATCCCGAACCCGGGCAACACCGGGCGGGCCCACCTCAAGACGATGGTCGCGACGCTGCCGGTCCTCGACGCCGGCGACGGCGACACCGCCGGCGACGACCCGGACGCGGTCGTCGGTCTGGACCTGGCCGGGCTCGCCGACGCGGTCGCGGCGGCCGGGTCCCGCTCGGACGCCGACATCGACACCGCCGCCGCGGTCGACGACGACCCGGAGCGCTCGCCACTCGGCACCGAGCTGGAGGACGGCGGTGACCTCGAGCTGGACCGGGTCGCCGACTGGGCCGAGCGCGTCGCGGACGACCTCGACGGCCTGCCGGATCCCGATGGGGCCGGTACGACGGACGTGGCGGTCCCCGACCCGGAGACCGCGGACGCAGAGATCGCCGACGCGGAGGTCCTCGTGCTCGAGACCCCCGACGTCGAGGTGCTGGTGTTCGGGGTGCCGGCGGTCGAGGTGCCCGAGGGGGTGGACGACGCCGGGAGCCCCGGTGACGCCGCCGAGGCGGTCGACGGGGTGGTCGACGAGGAGCTGCCCGAGACGGTCGACGAGGGTCTGGAGTCCGCTCGGAGCTGACCACGCCGAGCACCTGCAATACTGGACGGTCGGGTGACCTGCGGGTCGCCGTCCGGGCATCGCCTGTGATCACGAGACACGAACGACCCGGACACCGCCGTCCGGAACGACAGAGACGAACGAGAGGAACCGCGGTGTATGCCGTCGTGCGCAATGGAGGCCGCCAGCACCGGGTCTCGGTCGGGGACAACCTCGACCTGGACCTGTTCGAGGGTGAGCCCGGCAGCACGGTGACGCTGCCCGCGATCCTCGTGGTCGACGGGACCGACGTGGTCGCCGACGCCGAGGCGCTCGCGAGTGTCTCGGTGACCGGTGAGGTCGAGGGCCTCGTCAAGGGCCCGAAGATCACGATCCTGAAGTTCAAGAACAAGACCGGCTACCGCCGCCGGTCCGGCCACCGCCAGAAGTACATCCGGGTGAAGATCACCGAGATCTCCGGCCTGCCGGTCTGAGCCGGCAGCACCGCCGCACCACCGACCACCACTGACGACGACAGGACCGGGGAACTCCAGATGGCACACAAGAAGGGCGCCGCGGCCAGCCGCAACGGGCGCGACTCCGAGTCCAAGCGCCTCGGCGTGAAGCACTTCGGCGGCGAGCTGGTCAAGGCCGGCGCGATCATCGTGCGCCAGCGCGGGACCCACTTCCACCCCGGCGTGAACGTCGGCCGCGGTGGCGACGACACGCTGTTCGCCCTCACCCCGGGTGCGGTCGAGTTCGGCCGGGCGCGCGACCGCAAGGTCGTCAACGTCGTGTCGACCGTGGCCCCGGACGCCCTCCTGGGCGAGCCCGTCGGCGCCTCGGCCTCGGCCGACGCCCTCGAAGTGGCCGCCGTCTGACGGTGCTCCGCCGCCCGGCGCGCCCGCGGACCCCTCGGGTCCCCGCGGTCGCGTCGGGCGCCGCACTGTCGAGGGAGTGCTGATGGCCGTCCCCTCCTTCATCGACCAGGTGGCCCTGGAGTTCGCGGCCGGCAACGGCGGCCCCGGCTGCGCGTCGGTCCACCGGGAGAAGTTCAAGCCCCTCGGCGGCCCCGACGGCGGTGACGGCGGCCGCGGCGGGGACATCGTCCTCGTCGTCGACGGCCGCACGACGACGCTCATCGAGCTCCACCGCCGCCCGTTCCGCAAGGCGGGTTCCGGCGGCCCGGGCAAGGGCAACAACTCCGACGGCCCGGACGGCGACGACCTCGTCATCGGGGTCCCCGCCGGCACCGTCGTCTCGGTGAACGGCGCCGAGGTGGTCGACCTCGTCGGGTTCGGCACGCGCCACGTCATCGCCCGCGGCGGGCACGGCGGCTTGGGCAACGCGGCGCTCGCGTCGAACCTGCGCAAGGCCCCCGGCTTCGCGCTGCTCGGCGAGCCCGGCGACATCGTCACCGCGACCCTCGAGCTGAAGACGGTCGCCGACGTCGGCCTCGTCGGGTTCCCGAACGCGGGCAAGTCGAGCCTGGTCGGCGCGCTGTCCGCGGCCCGGCCGAAGGTGGCGGACTACGCGTTCACCACGCTCATCCCGTCCCTCGGGGTCGTCACCGCCGACGAGACGGTGTTCACGATCGCCGACGTCCCGGGGCTCATCCCCGGTGCGGCCACCGGCCGGGGTCTGGGCCACGACTTCCTGCGCCACATCGAGCGCTGCGCCGCGCTGGTGCACGTCCTGGACTGTGCGACCTACGAGGCCGGCCGGGACCCGATCACCGACCTCGACGTGCTGCAGGCCGAGCTGCGCGCGTACGGCGAGGCCACCGGCTCCGACCTGGCCGACCGGCCGATGCTCGTCGCGCTGAACAAGATCGACAGCCCCGAGGCGCGGGAGCTGGCCGAGCTCGTCCAGCCCGAGCTGGAGGCGCGCGGGCTGCGGGTCTTCCCGATCTCCGCGGCGTCGGGCGAGGGCCTGCGGGCGCTCACCTACGCGATGGCCGAGATCGTCGAGGCCGACCGGGAGTCGATCGCGACCGCGGTGGCCCCGGTGGTGCCGACCGTCCTGCGGCCCCGCCGTGGCGACGTCGGCTTCGCGGTCACCGTCGAGGGCCCCGTCCAGTCCCGGGTGTACCGGGTGCACGGGGCCAAGCCCGAGCGCTGGGTCCGCCAGACCGACTTCTCCAACGACGAGGCCGTCGGCTACCTCGCCGAGCGCCTGGCCAAGCTCGGGGTCGAGGACGCGCTGCGCAAGGCCGGGGCGCAGGCGGGCGCGACCGTCGCCATCGGCGCCGACACCGACCGCGGCGGGCCGGTCGTCTTCGACTGGGCACCGAACGTCCCGGTCGACCTCGGCACGGTCGGCGGGGAGGTCCAGCGCGGGCCGCGCGGCAAGGACCCGCGCATCGCCGCGGTGTCCGCGCAGATGCTCGACCTGGACACCGGCGACGACGACGAGATCGACCTCGACCCGATCGTCGAGACCGGGCCCGCGGCCGGGGAGGACCCGGTCGACGAGGCCCCGCGGAAGCTGGCGCCGAGGCGGTCGTCGCCGGTCGCCGGGGTGGCCACGGACGCCGCCGACCCCGGTGGGCTCGACGACGCCGGTGACCTCGACGGCGCCGGTGACCTCGACGGCGCCGGTGACCTCGACGACGCCGGTGACCTCGACGACGACGAGGACCTCGAGGGTCGCGACGGCTCGGTCGAGGTGTCCGACCCGGTCTCCGCCGGTCGGTCCTGACCCGACGGCCGTGACCGCCGCGGTCCGGAGCCGTCGACCCGGCTCGGGTCGTCCTGTCCGGGGTGGGTGCCGGTGACCGGTCCCGACGCCCGCGCCGCCCTGGCGGGCGCGCGGCGGATCGTCGTCAAGGTGGGGTCCTCGTCGCTGACGAGCGCGGCCGGCGGGCTCGATCCCGCCCGGGTGGACGCCCTGGTCGACGCCCTTGCGGGCGGCCCGGCGGCGCAGACCGTGCTGGTCTCCTCCGGCGCGATCGCCGCGGGGCTCGCGCCGCTGTCGCTGACCGCGCGCCCGCGCGACCTGGCCACGCAGCAGGCCGCGGCCGCCGTCGGGCAGGGCGAGCTGGTCGCGCACTACAGCCGGTCCTTCGCCCGCCACGGGCTGACCGTGGCGCAGGTGCTGCTCACCGCCGACGACGTCGTCCGCCGGACCCACTACCGCAACGCCGAGCGCGCCCTCGACCGCCTGCTCGGCCTCGGCGTCGTGCCGGTGGTCAACGAGAACGACACGGTGGCCACCGAGGAGATCCGCTTCGGGGACAACGACCGCCTCGCGGCGCTGGTCGCGCACGTCGTCCGGGCCGACGCCCTGCTGCTGCTGTCCGACGTCGACGGGCTCCACGACGGGCGGCCCGGGCGCTCCGGGGTCCGGCGGCTCGACGTCGTCGAGGACGTCGCCGACGTCGACCCCGCGTGGATCAGCGGGGCCGGGTCGGCCGTCGGCACCGGGGGGATGGCGACCAAGGTCCAGGCGGCCGGGATCGCCACCGCGGCCGGGGTCCCGGTCGTGCTGGCCGCCGCCGCCGACGCCGCCGCCGCCCTCGCGGGTGCGCCCGTCGGCACCGCGTTCCCCGCGCGTGGGCACCGCTTCCGCGCTCGGACCGCCTGGCTGGCCTACGCCTCCCGGCCCGCCGGGACCCTCCGCCTGGACGCCGGCGCCGCCGCCGCGGTCACCGGCCGGGGCGCGAGCCTGCTGGCCGCCGGGGTCGTCGCCGCGGAGGGCCGGTTCGCCGCGGGGGACCCGGTCGACCTGGTCGGCCCCGACGGCACGGTCCTGGCCCGCGGCCTGGTCGGCTTCGACCTCGACGAGG
>CAXSIB010000154.1:0-7393 GCA_964237095.1 uncultured Actinomycetales bacterium | reverse complement strand
GCCACGGCGGGATCGTCCTGAACATCTCCTCGGTGCACGAGGACTGGCCGATGCCGGGGAACATCGCCTACTGCGTCTCCAAGGGCGGCACCCGGATGCTCACCCGGACCGCCGGGGTCGAGCTCGGGCCGCACCAGATCCGGGTCGTCAACATCGGCCCCGGCGCCGTCGCCACCCCCATCAACACCTCGACGATGAACGACCCCGACAAGCTGAAGACGCTCGACGCGGCGATCCCGATGGGCCGGATGGCGCAGCCGAGTGAGATCGCCGACGTCGTCGTGTTCCTCGCCTCGGGCAAGTCGGCCTACCTCACCGCGACGACGGTGTTCATCGACGGCGGGATCATGCAGGGCAGCGTCGGCCTCTGAGCCCCACGGTCGCGACAAGCCCCGTCGCGATGGGCCGCGGGCCCCTCGGACCTCGCGGCCGGCCGAGGCTGGTCAGCTCGGGTTCTGCTGTGCCATCGTTCTCCATGCCGACGTGGACCCAGTCCATCACCGTCTTCCGACCCTCCTGACTTGTCTTGTCCGCCTACCTCGACCGGCACCGGCGGCGCCGGCAGACGAGTGGTTGTGTTGTGCGTCACCGGAAAGGGTGTCCTGTGTCAGTGAGCACGTTGGACCCGCGCACCGCGCTGGTTCTGATCGACCTGCAGCGGGGCATCACGGCCCTGCCAACGGTCCACAGCGCCGGCGAGGTCGTGCGCCACGCGGCGCGACTGGTGAGGGCCTGGCACGAGCGCGGGCTGCCGGTCATCGCGGTGCACGTCGACTACTCCCCCGACTTCGGGGACGTCCTGTCCGCCCGCACCGACGCCGGCGGGCCGCCGGTGGTCCCGGCGCCCGACTTTGCGGAGCTGCGTCCCGAGTTGGGATTGACCTCCGCGGACCTGCACGTCACCAAGCGGGGCTGGAACGCCTTCTACGGGACCGATCTCGACTTGCAGCTGCGGCGTCGAAACATGACTGGGATCGTCCTGGCGGGGATTTCGACCAGCATCGGCGTGGAGGGCGCGGCCCGCGCCGCCGCCGAGCGCGGCTACGAGGTCGCCGTCGCCAGCGACGCTGTCACCGACACCAGCGCCCTGGCCCACCAGGCCAGCACGGAGGTCATCCTCCCGCGGCTGGGACAGCTGGACGTCGTCGACCGCATCATCACGGCGGTGGCCGCATGAGCGCGACCGGACGGTCCGCGCAGGCGGCTGCGTCCCGGCGCCCCGCGTCGGACCAGCCCACCGACCCCCCGCCGCCTTCGAGGTTCCTGGTCCCCGGGCTGGTGTTCATCGGGCTGGTCGTGGCCGTCCTCAGCAGCCTGGGCGCGCCGCTCGTGCCCGACCTGGCGAAGGTGTACGGCGTGTCGCTGTCCACGGCGCAGTGGACCCTGACGATCGCGTTCCTCGTCAGCGCGGTGGCCACCCCGATCATGGGACGGGTCGGTGACGGGCCGCACCGGCGGGGCATGGTGCTCGGCGGCCTGGCCGTCGTCTGCGTCGGCGGGGTTCTGGCCGCGCTCCCGGCGAGCTTCCCGGTGCTCCTCACCGGTCGTGCCCTGCAGGGGGTGGGTCTCGGGCTCACCCCGCTGGCCATCGCCACGGCGCGAGGGGCGCTCCCGGCCGACCGGTCCGGGCCGGCGGTGTCAATCCTGTCGATCACCACGGTGGCCGGGGTCGGACTCGGCTATCCGCTGACGGGCCTGATCGTCAAGCTCGCCGGGATCCACGCCGCGTTCTGGTTCGGTGCCGCCATGTCCGCGGTGGCCCTCGTCATCGCCTACCTCGTCGTCCCGGCGCCGGTGGGCGCCGGTCGCACGACCCTCGACCTCGTCGGCGCGGCGGTGCTCGCGGGGACGCTGGGGTGTCTGCTGCTCGCGATCAGCGAGGGCCCGGAGTGGGGCTGGACCTCGCCGGTGGTGTTGTCCCTGCTGGTCGCGGCGGTCGTACTCGGCTGGGTGTGGGCGGTGTTCGAGCGACGCACCACCGATCCCCTGGTCCAGTTGAGCTCGCTGCGCGACCGCAACGTCCTGTCCGCGGACGTGACGGCCGTGTTCGCCGGTATCGGCATGTACCTGCTGCTGTCCCTGGTCACCCGGTACATGCAGACCCCCCGCTCCTCCGGGTACGGCCTGGGCTCCTCGGTGCTCGTCACGGGGCTGGTGCTCATCCCGTTCTCGGCCACCAGCCTGCTCGCGCGCCGGATCGCCGCGGGCCTGGTGCACCACCTCACCCCGGCGCGGGTGCTGGCCCTGTCCTGCGTACCAGCGCTGGCGGCCGTGCTGATCCTGGCTTTCGACCGCGCCGGGCTCGTGCCGCTGCTGGTGGTCATGGGCGTCGCCGGGCTCGGTGTGGGCTGTGTCTTCGCGGTGATGCCCGGCCTGATTGTCACCTCGGTCCCGGCTGAGCAGACGGGCAGCGCGATCAGCTTCAACCAGGTGCTCCGCCTGATCGGCTACGCCACCGGGAGCGCCCTGTCCGCGGTCATCCTGCAGGCCTTCACCGACGGCTCCAACCCGCTCCCGGCCGATCGGGGGTACACGGTCGCCGCCCTGCTCGGGGCGGCGCTGTGGGTGGTCACCGGGATCTGCGTGCTCCTCCTGCCGGGCCGCAGCGCCACGTCCCGCCCGTCCCGGACACCGGACCCGCAGCCGGCCGCGGCACCCCCAGGCTGTTCCTGACGCTCAACTACCGGTCCCGTCGGCGGCCGGCTGGTCGCGGGTGCGGCCGTGCTCACCCCAGCCGTCGCGCAGCCAGCCGAAGGTCTCGGTGAGGGCGCGACGCGGGTCCGGCTGCTCGCCGGCCAGGTCGAGGGCCTCGAGGGCGAAGCGGGCGAGCGCGGCGGCCCCGAGGTCGTCGCGGGGGGCCCCGGTGCTGTCGGCGATGGCCCGGGCGAGCGAGGTCTCGTGCCGGGTCCACATGCGGCGGGCGTACTCCCGCAGGGCGGAGGTGCCGCGCACCAGCTCCAGGAAGTCCCGGAGCCCCGGGTCGAGGGTGAGGGCACGGGTGCTCTCGTAGTAGGCCTGCAGGGCGTCGAGGACAGACTGGTCGGCCGGGCGGCCGGTGATGGCGGCGACAAGGGCCGCCTCCCGGTCCTCGTCCTGGTCGAAGACCAGGGCCTCCTTGCCCGGGAAGTGCTGGAACAGGGTGGTCACCGCCACGTCCGCCGCCTCGGCGACGTCCTTCACGCTGACCTGGTCGTAGCCGCGTTGCAGGAACAACCGCAGCGCCGCATCAGCGATCGCCCCTCGGGTCGCGGCCTTCTTGCGCTCCCGCCGTCCCACCGTGGCCTGCTCAGTCATCGTCATACCTCATCGTACGACAGCCCGCACCAACTCTGACTCCGTAGCGATTGCGCTTTCGAGACCAGTGTGGTTCTGTAGGGACATCGCGATCGACCGGGTCCCGTCCGGTCCCGCCCCTGTTCGCACACGTCAAGGAGTCCCCATGGCGATCACGACACCGCGCCCCGCCGCGGCCGTCCCACTGTCCGGCGCGGCGTCCGCACCCTCGGCGAGAGCCGCGGACGCCCCGCCCGTGAACTCACCCGCGCGGATCCGGATGATCCTGCTGGGCGTCATGCTGGCGATGCTGCTGGCCATGCTCGACAACGCGATCGTCGGCACCGCGCTGCCGACCATCGTCGGCGAGCTCGGGGGGCTGAAGCACCTGGCGTGGGTGGTGACCGCCTACACGCTGACGACGGCCATCTCGACGCCGGTCTGGGGCAAGGTCGGTGACCTGCGCGGCCGGAAGAACGTGTTCCTGGCCGCGATCGCGATCTTCGTCATCGGCTCGGTGCTGTCCGGGGCCGCCCAGTCCATGACCGAGCTGATCGCCTTCCGGGCCCTGCAGGGCCTCGGTGCCGGCGGACTCGCCGTCGGCGCGTTCGCGCTCATCGGGGACCTCGTGTCCCCCCGCGAGCGTGGCCGTTACCAGGGCATGACCGCCTCGGTCATGGCCGTCGGCACGATCGGCGGCCCGCTCCTGGGCGGGATCGTCACCACCCACCTGGGCTGGCGCTGGGCGTTCTACATCAACGTCCCGCTCGGCGTGGTGGCCTTCGCCTGGTGCCAGGTCATGCTTGCCCGCCAAGCGCACCGCGGCCCGCATCGACTGGCTCGGCACCGTCCTGCTCGCCACCGCGATCACCGGCCTCGTCCTGGTCACCACCTGGGGCGGCAACTCCTACCCCTGGATCTCCGTCCAGGTCCTCGGGCTCGCCGGGCTGGCGGTCGCCGCACTGATCGGGTTCGTCGTGTCCCAACACGGGGTCGTGGAGCCGATCCTGCCGCCGCGGATCTTCCACAACCGCAACCTGCCGCTGTCCTCGGTGATCGCCCTCGTCGTCGGCGTCGTCATGTTCGGCTGTGTGGTGTACCTCCCGCAGTTCCAGCAGAGCATCCAGCACGCCAACGCGACCGGTTCCGGGCTGCTCCTGCTCCCCCTGGTCCTGCCGATCGTGGTCATGTCCCAGATCGGCGGGAAGGTCATGTCCAAGACGGGCAAGTACAAGGTCTTCCCGGTGCTCGGCGCCGTGTTCCTGGTCGCGGGCATGGCCCTGCTGGCCACGATGACGACCCACACCAGCCGCGCCACGACGAGCCTCTACATGATCCTCATCGGCATGGGGCTCGGGTTCACGATGCAGATGAGCACCGTCATCGCCCAGAACAGTGTCGAGATGACCGACCTGGGCGCGGCGTCGGCCGCGGTGACCCTGTTCCGCACGGTCGGCGGCTCGGTCGGGGTGGCGCTGTTCGGGTCCCTGTTCACCCGGGCGCTGAGCCACGGCCTCCCGGCCGGCGGCGAGCCCGACGCGGCCCACCTCGCCGGGCTGAGTACTGCAGCGCGCGACACCTACCTCGATGCGGTGGCGGTCGGGACGCAGCACATCTTCACCGTCGGCGCGTTCATCGCCGTGGCTGCCCTGGTGGCCGCCCTCCTCATCAAGGAGGTGCCGCTGCGCAGCAAGGTCGCCCCCCCGGCTTCGGCCCCGGTGGAGCCGGCCCCCATGACGACCAACGCCCCGACGGCGCTCGCGGCCATCGACTAGCACCACCCGCGCGAGATCCCGTCAGGACCCCGTAGCCCCGCCACCCCCCGCACCAGGAGAGATCACATGATCACCGCCATCACCGACGTCCGGGTCTTCGACGGGACGACCGTCCTCGACGTCGACACCGTCGTGGTCGAGGACCGGACGATCGTCGGCTTGGGAGGGGCCGCGCCGGCGGCGGCGACCGTCGTCGACGGCGCCGGCGCGACCCTACTGCCCGGGCTGATCGATGCCCACGTGCACACCACGGTGGACTCTCTGCGCACCGCGCTGCGCTTCGGGGTCACCACCGAGCTGGAAATGATGGGTTATTGGACTCTCGAGGAGCGCCGCGAGATCGCCGAGACCGACGACCTTGCCGACCTCCGCTCCGCGGGGATGGGGCTCTCCGCCCCCGGCGGACACCCGAGTGAGCTGCTGGGCGGCCCGCCGCCCGGCGACGGCGACCGAGACGACGACGGCTTCGCCGGTCACGTACCGGGCGTCCACCACGGGCCGCACGAGTTCGTCATGCCGGCGGCGTCCAGTCCGGCGGAGGCCGTCGCTTCCGTCGAGGCCCTGGTGGCTGGCGGCTCGGACTACATCAAGGTCATGATCGAGGACGGCAGCGTCCTGGCCAGCCCGGGCCTGCCCATGATGACCAACGACACCCTTCTCGCCGCCGTCGCCGCCGCCCACCGGCACGGGAAGACGGTCATCGCCCACGCGCTGACCCTGGAGGCGACCGAGCAGGCCGTCGCGGCCGGGGTCGACGGGCTGGCGCACCTGTTCCTGGACCGGCCGCACACGCGGGAGATCGTCGACGCGATCGCCGCCGCGGGGATGTTCGTCACTCCCTGCCTGACGCTGAACGCCTCCCTCATGGGCGCCACCGGCGCGGAGCTCGCCGACGACCCCCGCGTCGCCGGCCGACTCAGCCCCCGCTGGGAGCGCACGCTGCGCAGCAGCTTCAACACTTATCCCCAGGGCTGCTTCGACGACGTTCTCGCGACGGTGGCCGCGCTGCACGCCGCGGGCGTCGACATCCTGGCCGGGACTGACGTGTCGATGCCGGTGCCGGCACTGGGCGGGCTCGCGCACGGGGTCAGCCTCCACCACGAGCTGCGACTGCTCGCCGCGGCCGGGCTCACCCCGGTCGAGGCGCTGCGCGCCGCGACCGCCACCCCCGCCCGCCGCCTGGGGCTCGCCGACCGGGGCCGGATCCAGGTGGGCGCCCGGGCCGACCTGATCCTCGTCGACGGCGACCCCACCACCGACGTCCGCGCCACCCTTTCCATCCGCAACGTTTGGCGACGGGGGACGCGCGCCGCCTGAGCAACGCCCCAGCCGCACGAGCCGTTCACCACCAACAGTGGCTGAGCAGTCGCCCCACAACGACCACGTGTCGTCGACATGGCCGGCGGTCATCGCAGCAGCTGCCGAGTTCCCAAAGATCTGCCCACCGGACCCACCAATCTCAGGAGTAGGTTACCGACATGACACTTGACAAAAATCGCGCCCGCACGCAGCGAGAAGTGACTGCGGGGAACGCTCATCGACTCGGTCTGCCGTTCGTGCTGGAGAACCAGTCGTTGTTCAACTACTGGGATGTCCGCAGCGGCGACCACTTCATCGAGATGGAGGGGATGTACTACGGCTGGGATAATGCGACGGTCCAGGTGGCGGAGGCCGGGCCGGGCGTCGGTCCGGGTATGCACGCCCACCCGGTCGAGGAGATCTTCGTCCTGATGGAGGGGGAGGTGGCGTTCACGGTGAACGGCGAGGTGCTGGACATGAAAGGGCCCGCGGTGATCCGTGTCCCGCCCAACACCGCGCACAACGTGACCACCCTCGGCACCGGCCGCAACAAGCTGATCACCTTCTTCTCGTCCAACAGCCCGGGGGCGTCGATGGTCGAGGACGCGGACCCGTTCGCGCATCTCAAGGAGACGAGCACCGGTGAGCGTTCCGCGATGATCGCCAACTTCAAGAAGATCCTCACGGACTTCGACACCGACGGGGACGGCAAGCTCTCCCGGGAGGAGGCCCCGATCCTGATCAGGGACCAGTTCGACCGCTACGACACCGACCACGACGGGTTCATCACCATGGAGGACGCGCAGGGCTGGGACTGAGCCACGTCGCACCGCAACCACTGTGTCGCGGTCGAACCGGAGCGGGAGCGGCCAGGCCACATGGCGTTTGTCACCCACCTTCGTCGCGACAGACAGGTGAGCGACGACGGTGTGGGCGGTGGGGAGTCCCAGTGGCCGAAGCACTCATTGGGTCACGGGGTCGGGTCGGCGGTGGTGATGGCGTGCTCGCGCTGCACCGCCGTGACCCGAGCCGGGTCGGGCTGGGCC
>CAXSIB010000153.1:0-7399 GCA_964237095.1 uncultured Actinomycetales bacterium | reverse complement strand
GCGAAGAGGCGGAAGATCAACGACATCGTGACGGGCGCCATCGCCGCGGCGGCGCACCCGAGCGCCGCGCGCAGGGCGATGAGCTGGCCGATGCCGGTCACGAGGACGACGGACACGCTGATCAGACCGAACGCCGCGAGGCCGGTCAGCAGGACGCGGCGGCGACCGAACCGGTCGGCGGCCGAACCGGCGGTCAGCAGTAGTCCGCCGAAGGTGAGGGAGTAGGCGCCCGTGACCCACTGCAGTCCAGTCGTCCCGCTCTCGAGCGATCGACCGATCGTGGGCAGCGCGACCGAGAGCAGGGTGTTGTCGACCATCTCGACGAAGAAGGCCAGGCAGAGCGCGGCCAGCGGGATGGCCGCGGCGCGGAGGGAGGTGTGCGTCGGGGCCTTGGCGGGGGTGACGATCGGGACGCTCATCGATTACCTCTCCATCGAACGTCGTACGACTATCGAACGATGTTCCAGACGATAGAACGGTGTTCGATAGGATGCAAGCCATGTCGGTAGATCGATCGATCGGGACCGGTCGCCCCAGTGCGCCGCCCACCCGCGCCCGGGGCCGTCAGCGGGCGTCGCACTCACTCGACACGGTGCTGTGCGAGGCCATCGCCATCCTCGACGAGTCAGGAGAACCGGCGCTGACCTTCCGGGCCCTGGCCGCCCGGCTCGGCGGTGGCGTGGCGAGCATCTACTGGTACGTCAGCAGCCGCGAGCAGTTGCTCGAGCGGGCGACCGAGGAGGTGATGGGCCGGGTCCTGGCCGACAGCGAGCCGCTCACTCACGGGCCGGACCCGGTGGACAACGTGCGCGCCCTCGCTCTCGCGCTGTTCGACGAGTTCGTCCGTCGGCCGTGGTTCGGTCAGTTCATGCTCCGCAGCGCCGGGCTGCAGCCCAACTCGATGGCGATGTTCGAGCGGGTCGGCCAACAGCTCATGAGGATCGAGCTGACACCCCGCCAGCGCTTCCACGCGGTGTCGTCGATCATCAGCTACGTCGTCGGGGTCGCTGTCGACCTCGCGCAGCCGCCACCGCGGGAGTTCGTGGACAGCCAGCTGGCCCCGTCGGAGTTCCTCGCCATGTACGCCGACCGCTGGCGGGCCCTCGACCCGGACGAGTACCCCTTCGCGCACCAGATCGCCGACGAGATGGCCGCACACGACGACCTCGACGTGTTCCGCTCCGGACTCGACCTGCTGCTGGCCGGAGTGCGCCTGCAGGCCGGTCTCGGCTCGGCCCCCTGACCGCGGTGTCGCGGTGTCGGGGTGTCGCGGTAGACCGGGAGGGGTGGTGAGGATGGCTCGTCTGCGACGGCGGCCGGCGGTCGGGCTGCGCCGCTACCCGGGGGGACTCCACTGCTGGCAAGGCGTCGCGCAGCCCGGGCTGCCCCGGGCCGGGCGGGACGGCCAGGATCCCCGGTGTGGGCCGGAGCGGTCCGGTCCGCTCGAGTTGGGAGGCGACGATGAAGGCAGCCCGGTTCAGCCGGTTCGGTGGCCCGGAGGTCCTGGAGATCGTGGAGCTCCCGGATCCCCACGCCGGGCCCGGGCAGGTCCGGATCGCGGTGCGAGCGGCCGGGGTCAATCCCGGTGACCGGATGAAGCGCCAGGGACTGATCGACGAGGAGCTGCCCCAGACCCTGGGTCATGAGGCGGCGGGGATCGTCGACGAGATCGGGGCGCTGCTGGCCGTCGCGGGCGCCGCCGCGGTCGGCTGCGCCGCCGCGCCCGGCCTCGGCTGGCTGGCCTGCGGGCTGTTCACCACCGGTCTCGCGGTCGGTCCCGTCGCGGTCTACTGCTTCACCGCTGTCGATGTCCTCGCCCCCGCCGGGGCGGTGGTCGAGGCGTTCACCAGCGTCACCGCCACCGGGCTCGCCGCCGGGACCGCGGCCGCCGGGCTGCTCGTCACCCACGCCGGGCCGGGCGTCGGGTTCTTTGCTGCCGCGGCGATCGCTGTGCTCGCCGGCGTCACCGTTCTGGGCCGTCGCCGGACGCTGCAGCGAACCGACACCCGCCGCCCGAGCTCCGTCAGCTGAGGCGCCGCTGGTCGGTACGACCGGCGTCCACCGCTGGCTGTCCACGTGACCGCCGGGGTGTTCCCGACCCACCGGTGTCCCGCCGCCCCCCGTCGCGTCGTCGAAGCCAGGATGGCAGCGGTGACGGACTGGACGGACGACGGGCGCGCGCTGGTCGCCGCGTTGACGGCCCTGGCCGGCCAGGCCCGGGTGACCTCGGCGCTGTTGAACGATCGGCTGCTCCACGTTCGCGTGGTACCCGCCGGCCCGGGGTCAGCCGCCATCTCGGTGATCCTGTCGGCCGGGGAGATGATCTTCGAGGCAGGACGAGGGGCGCGGTTCGAGCTCGACGGCTGGGCCACCGACCGCGACGAGCTCCTCGAGCTGGCCGGGGCGGTCATGACCGGCGGCCTGACCGAGGACATGTCACCCGGCCGGGTCCGGTTCGAGCTGCACCTGCGCGACGGACAGATCCGCACCGGCGGCTCTACCCACGGGATCCCGGCCCTGCTGGCCCGACCGAAGCGAATCCACTACCAGCCCTACGAGACGCCCGACTCGACAAGACTCAACGAATGACCGAGAACACTGGTCTGCGGCACGGCCCGCGCTCGGGAGGGTCACCGCACCGGTCACAGCCTGACCGCGCCGTCCCTGCGGGACTCGGGCGCCGACGGTGGCCGGGTTGGACACTGCGACGGTGATGACGATGGCGACGCTCCGTGTGGCCGGCCGCGAGGCGGCCCGGGTCACCGAAGTCCTCGGCATCACCCCCGACGACCCCGGGAACCGGGCCGACGTGCGCCGTCCACCCGGAGACCCCGCCGGGGTGTGGCTGCTCGCCAGCTCCAACGGCCCACTACCCGGGGTGGAGCTGGCCGTGGCCCTGGGGCGGCTGCTGGACCGGGTGGAGCCGGTGGCGGACCGGCTGTGGACGTTGGTGTCTGAGGGGTGCGCGGTGACCTGGCGGTGCTACCTGGGATCTCGCTCCCTCGAGCACGCCGCGGTCCTGGACCGGTCGATCCTCACCCGGATGCTCAGGCTGCCCGGTGAGCTGTGGCTCGACCTCTATCCCGAGGATGAGGACGGGTGAGCACTCGAAGCTGACCACGACGGCGGTACGGCCAGCTCAGTCGAAGGCGCGATTGTCGGGGGTGCAGTGCGAGGACAGACTGTTTCCGCCCCACTGGAGTTGGCATACGAGGTCCGCCTCGACCTGGCCGACTGGCGGGACGTCGAGCGGTACGGGCTTGAGCAGCTCGCGAACGGCAGCGACCTGCCGGGTGACGCCGACCTCGCGGGGGTGTCCGCCCGCACCGAGCGGCTGGCCGACGTCGCCAACGACGCGCTGGTCGCGGTCGGAGGACACCACCCGACGATGTGTAGGCCGTCTCAGTGGTGGCCGCCCAGCTCATCGGACGGATCTACAGCCGGTCACTCGACGCAGTCACCGGGGCACGGCCGCTGTGGCGGCTGGCCCTGCGCGTCCCGCCCTGTGAACCTCAGCTCCGGGTGTTCATCGGCCTGGTCAGCGAGTGGGACGACGACCGGGCGCACCGACTGCTCTACGAGCAGGACATCGTCGACGCAGCCTGCCGGTGGACGCCGCCCTGACCTGACCGAGCGGTCCCAGCACGACGAGGTGTTTTCCCGTGGTCGGCGGCCGCCGCGCGCGGCGACTCGACAGGCCGGGCCGAAAGTGGCTGAGGTGGGAGGAACCGGAGATCGACGCCGCCGGGTACCGCTGGTCGTCGTCGGCTCTCGAGTCACCGCTAGCGGGGGTTGACCACTCGGGGCCGGTCGAGGCGCCCGGTGTAGACGATGACGTGGTGGTTTCGCAGGATCCAGGCGGTGTCGCTGCCGTCGGTGTCCAGCTGATCGAAGTGACTGAGGTGGTGGACGGGACCGAGGGCGCCGGTGGCCGGGTTGAGGACCCGCCACGAGGTCTGGACGCCACGGTGGTCCTCCGCCGTCACGATGACGGCTCGGCCGACGCGCGCGATGTCGAAGGTCACCATCTGTGCCCAGCTCTCCCGGACGGTCCGCAGGCGTCCGCTCACCGGATCGCCGAGGGTGATCCAAAACCGCCCCGGCCCTTCGGGGCCGCCGCCGTGCGGGGCGGCCGGGGTGAGGATGACGAGGTGGGCGCCGATGACGAGGCTCTCGGCCAAGTCGTTGCTGCGGTACGGGCCGCGGCAGTCCAGGAGGTCCCGGTCCCGCCAGGTCCGGCCACCGTCGGCGGTGTAGGACACGCGGCAGGTGCTGGTCCCGAACAACTTGACCGCGTCGACCCGGCCGGCGGTCCGGGTCAGCGATCCGATTTCTGCGGCCCGCCCGGTGGTCATCGGGTGGAAGGCCCGGGTCGCGGGGTCGTAGAGGTAGGCCCCACGGTCTCGTCGGGAGTCACAGATCCCCAGCAGGTCACCGACGAACGTGCGCGGACCGGTCAGTCTGAGCGGCTTCCCCGAGATGCGCACCCGCCGGGCGACGTTGTCCTTCCCGACCTCGGTGTAGGGGCCACACAGGGTGCTGACCGACAACACGGCGGCGTTGTCGAGAGCGACGTTGAACCGCTCGTCGCCGTCTTCGGGATCTGCTCGGTCGAAGAACGGCAGGACCCGCGATGTCCGCCAGCCGTCGATGGTGGCCGTGTAGGCATAACGGCAGCCACCGGAGGCAGTGGTCTCCTGCGCGAACGAGCAGTTCGACCACTCCGCCACGGCCGACGCACTGTCAGCGAAGTCGACCTCGCGGAGGAACGCCCCCGGGTCGGCGACCAGTGCCCTCGCGGACGTCGGCGGGCGCTCCGCCGGCGCCGACCGCGCCGCCACCGCCGCAGCGGGCACCACCGCTGCGGCGGGCGGAGCGAGGGAACCGGTCACCGCCACCGCCAACGCCGCGACCGACGCCACCGCGACGGCGGACATGCGGGCCCGGTTCCACCAGCGGCGGCCGGCAGCCGGCCCGACTTCCCGCGCGGCCACGGTGTCGATCCGCAACCGGCGGATGATTCGGTCGAAGAACAAGGCTGCCGTCCTTAGCGCGGTGATCACCGGAGCTGGCTCATGGGCGGGTACAGGCGGTCACGGTACCGGTCGCGTTCGCGCCAGACGCGGTTGCGCTCGTCGCTGATCAGCCCAGGGTGATCAGCCCAGAGTGCCCGCGCCGGCCGGGTCAAAGCCCGAGGTCGGTCACTCCCGCGGTGACGGCCGCCAGACCAGCCGTGACCGGGGACCTCCCCGCGGCACGGTGGCGGTGCCGGCCGACATCGCCCGGTCAGGTCCCGCCGTCCGGGTAGGCCGGGTCGGTGAGGTCGGTGAGGTCGGTGAGGTCGGTGGTGGGGGTTGGGCGGGCACTCCGCGAAAGTCATCGGCCCAGACGCGGCCGCGGCGTCTGCGCTCACCGCGGGCCCGCGGTGGGACGGGCTGCGGGCGCACCGCGGAGATGACGTCGGTGTCGTACAGGGTCGCGACGGTCGCCTGGACAGCGCCGGGGCGGGGAAGGTCGAAGACCAGCTGCCAGGTGTCGCCGATCGCTGCGCGCAGTCCCGGTGACCAGGTACTCAGGTCCTGGGTGTGAGGCCCGAACCGGGTCGCGAGGGACCGGTCGAGTGCGTCGTCGGATCGGTCGTAGGCGCGGCTGTTCCACCGGCGGCGGCTGTCACCACGGTGGGAGTAGTCGGGCAGGGAGCCTCGATTGAGGATCACGTTCCACGTGTCGTAGTCGGCCATCAGGACCCGTTCCCGGGGGACGGACAGGGTCAGCCACACCCCGCCGGCTGGCCGGGTCGGGCGAGGAGCAGCGTCACGGATGTGGACGTTGAAGTCGGAGCGTCGGATGGACGCCCACGCCCACAGCGGGTACCGCCCGGGTGGGCAGCCGGAGGCCGGTGGGAGGCGCAGGTTGTGTTCAGTGACCAGCCAGTCGTAGCAGGGTCGGAAGAACGGATCGACGAGATCCACCGGCTGGTCGTCGTCGTCCGTCACCTCGGTCGCGGTTGGGCCGGGCAGTGTCCCGGTGGCCGCGAGGCGGGCGTAAGCGGCTGGGGACTGCTGGGTGTGCAGCAGCAGCCGGGGGGCGGTCAGGTCGTACCCGACCGGGCCGGGGGCGAGGACCCGGTCGGCCCGCACCCGCGGGAGCTCGTCGAACCTCAGCAGGTCCACCCTCCCCACCACCTGTCGCGGAAAGCCGCCGACTCCCTGACGGCGGAGCACTCGACTTCAGCGCAGTCTGCGGGTCCGGCTCGACGGGCGCGGTCAGCGCCGCCAGGTGTCCCCGGTCTGCTCAGGTGCGGGGCGACGGCCAGATGGTGGGTCAGAGTCGCGCGAGGAGCTCGGTCTTCTTCGCCTCGAACTCCTCCGACGTGACGACTCCCGCCACCCGTAACTGGCCGAGCTTTCTGAGCTGTTCGACCACGTCGACCGGCGGCGGCGTCGAGGCGACCGGCGGCGGTGGAGCGGCGGGAGCCGCCTGTCGGGGCTGGTCCGCGTCGCGCATCGCGGCCCTCATCGAGTTCGAGACCCGCTCGCAGTAGGAGGCCGAGGTCATGCGCCAGACCTCGCGTTTGTTCGCGACGGTGACGAGGAGGTCGCCGTTGGTCAGACGGCGTTTCGACGAGACCGAACTCAGCATCCGGACGGGTATCTCCTCGACCTGCGAGCGGATCATCCCCTCGCGGAGGAACAGGAGCCGCCTCGGGGTCACGAGGAGTAGACAGCCGTGACCCTTGCGGGTGACCCGACCGAGCTCGAGGACGGCCTTGCCCGAGTCGATCTTGTCCCGGAGCCGCCGGAGCTCACGGCGCACGCCGAGAGTCCGGCCCATCCGGTCGACAGCGGCCTCGATATCGGCGCGGAGGGGCGCATCTTCGCCTTCAACGGGCACGACCTCCGCGTCGATCGGGACGACGACCGTGGTGGCTCCGCGGACGTCGGGGACGGGCCCTGCAGGAACGGCGATCTCGTTGTCGCGGACGACGAACTTCCAGTGCCGCGGCGGCTTCGGCCAGGTCGGGTCCGGGTTCCAACCGACCGGCGGCAGCCAACCATCGGGAGGGGTGGGCCAGCCGGGCGGGGTGTTGAACTTCGGTATTGACGCTCCGATCGAGGGCGGTACGACCCGGTGGGTCGGCGGCGACACCGATGCCCACCGGGAAACTCGGTCCGCGTGCTTGATCGGCGAGCCCGTCGGTTGCTCGCCGGCCGGGACGGTGCACGGAGCTCGCCGGCGACAGATTCCGTCCCGGCCGTGTTCGCCGCGGCACCGGGTCTAGCCGGACGGCGCGCCGCCCGACGGACCCCGTCACGGTGGCGTCCCACCGCGGCCGTCGGCGGGCAGGTGGACCTGCCAGATCCAGCCGAGGGGGTGCAGCCCCAGCGTCCGGGCCACG
>CAXSIB010000152.1:0-7481 GCA_964237095.1 uncultured Actinomycetales bacterium | reverse complement strand
GGTCGTCGCCGCCGTCCTGGTCGTCGTCCCGTTAGCGCTCCTGGTGACCGCGGTGTTGCTGATCACAGCCCGGGTCCGCGGCAACCGGGTCGCGGTCGACACGAAGGCCCGCCACCTCGGCCGCGGCCGGGACCTCACCCCCCTCACCGCGAAGGCGGTCACCGCGACCGCGACCCGGCTGGGCTCCACCACCGGCCGCCTCCCCGGCCCGGTCCTGGGCCGGGAGGTCACCGGGGGGCGGGTGCTGCACGTCGGCCCGGAGGACACCGTCGTCGTCATGGCCGGCCCCCGGACCGGGAAGTCCTCGGCGTGGGCGATCCCCACCGTCCTCGACGCCCCCGGCCCGGTCGTCTACACCTCCAACAAGACCGACGACGTCTCGTTGATGCGGAAGGTCAAGCCCGGGCTGGTGTTCGACCCCCAGGGGTTGACGGGCCAGGCCCCGGGGTTCTGGTGGGACCCGCTGTCCACGGTGGTCGACGACACGTCGGCGGCCCGGTTGGCGGGGCACTTCGCTGACGACGCCCGCAACCCCTCCGGGAACGCCGACGCCTACTTCGACCCCGAGGGCCGCAACCTCCTCGCGTGGCTGCTGCTCGCGGCGGCCGTCGACTCCCGGCCGGTCACCGCGGTGACGGACTGGCTCGCGGACTCCCGCGACCCCGCCGCGGTGGCCCTGCTCGAGGACCCCTATCCGCAGCTGAGCCGCCGCCTGGACGGGCTGCTCCAGCTCCCGGACAAGCAGCGGGGCGGGGTCTACGGCACCGCTGCCCGGATGGCGTCCTGCCTGACGAACACCCGGGTCACCGCGTGGATCACCCGGCCCCCCGCCGGGGACTCGCGGACCCACTTCGACCCCGCCGCGTTCCTCACCGGCACCCAGGTCCTGTACTCCCTGAGCCGGGAGGGGGAGGGCTCCGCCGGCGCTCTGGTCACCGCCTTGACGGTCGCCGTCTGCGAGGCCGCCGAGGCCCTCGCGGTGCGGTCGCCGCACGGCCGGTTGTCCACACCTCTCACGGCCGTCCTTGACGAGGCCGCGAACGTGTGCCGCTGGCGGCAGCTCCCCAACCTGTACTCCCACTACGGCTCCCGCGGGATCGGGCTGTGGACGTTCCTGCAGGCCCCCGAACAGGCCGAGGAGGTGTGGGGCGCCACCGGCGCGGGGCTGCTGTGGTCCGCCGCGAACCACCGCGTCTACGCCGGCGGGGTCGCCAACGAGAAGTGGCTGTCCGGGCTGTCCCAGCTCATCGGCACCTACGACGCCCCCACCCGCAGCACCGGCCGCGGCCCCGGCGGAACCACCACCACCACGACCACCCGCCGGGAGCCGATCCTGTCCGTCGCCGAGCTCGCCGACCTCCGCCGCGGCCGCGCGGTCCTGCTGTCCAGCGGGGTCCCCGCCACCCTGGTGCGGTCGGTGCCGTGGTGGACCGGCCCCCACGCCGCCGCCCTCAACACCGACACCCCACTCACCGACACCTCAGAGCCGGCGATACCGGACCCTGGGTCGGGGTGGGGGAGTCCGTGGATCGTCGCGGCCCGAACCGAGGATGCCCGGTGACCGCGAACCCGACCTGGCCTGAGGTGTACCCCGATCCTGGGCCCGCTCCGGACGCCGACGATCCCGCCGACGGCGGCGGTGACAGCCGCACCGCTGACCGCCGGGTGCGGGCGGCGCGCCGCCACCGTTTCGCCGGCCACCACACCGGCGGCCCCTACCGGCCGATACAGCTGCGTCCCCGCCGCAAGTCCCCGCCGCCGCGGCTGCTGTTCGGGTCGACCGCACAGTGGGCCGAGCAGGCCCTGTTCCCCGTGTACCGGCGCGACGTCCGCCGAGCCGGGCTCGCGTGGTGCCCGAAGTGGTGGGCCCACGGCGAGGTCATCTCCCGGCTGGAGGCCCTGTGGCGGGCGTGGGAACACCACCGCCAGGACCCGGCCCTCGGGATGGGGATCTGGTGGAAGGACTTCGCCGACCCGACCATGGCCGCGCTGCTGGACCCGGGTGGGCCGTTCACCGCGTGCCGCGTGAATCGCCACCACGACCGCGACCCGATCCCGCCGCTGCCGCACGACCCCGCCCCCGCCGTCCTGTTCCCGGACCTGCGGGTCCGCCCCGCACCCGAGATGTGGAGACACCGACATGGCCGACTCTGACGGACTCGACGAAGCCGCCGAACAGGTCCTCCGGACCGCACTCACCGCGGCGGCGCAGCTCGCCGAACGCCTCGCCCAGGCCCGCACCCAGGCCCAGCGCGACGCCGCCACCCGCAGTGAACGCGAGGCCCGCGACCTCGCCGGGCGCGTCCAGACCGAACGCCGGGCCGCCAGCGCGCAGCTGGCCCCGACCCGGGACCCCCGGTGGATCCTCACCGCGCAACCGCGGGAGATCACCGACGCCTACGCCACCGCCCAGCAGTGGGCCGCGACCGACCCCGCCGCGGCGCGGGACGCCCAGCGGATCCTCGACCAGGTCCGCGCCTGCTACGGGCCCGACGCCGTCCCCACCGGGCTTGACCAAGCCCCGGACGTGGGCCGGGTCGATTCTCCGGCGCAGCGGGTGGCCCGCGCCGACGCCGCGGTCCTGCTCGCCGCCCCCGACATCGACACCCGGGTGGCGACGTGGCTGGCCGACCACCCCGCGGGCCTGCCCGGGTTCAGCCGCGCCGAGGCCGCCGAGGCGGTCGACGCCCGGTTCCGGGCCGCCCTCTTCCAGGCGGTTCCCGCGACCGAGGCCACCACGGCCCGCCTCCCCGGCGCGGACACCGCCCGGGCCGCGGCCCCTGCGGTCGGCCTCACCCGCCTCACCCGCGGCGTCGAGGCCGAACGCGACTGACCAGGCACCGGTGTCTGGTAGCGGACCGAACGTCCGGGCTCCGCGGGTGACTCACCGGTCGCGACTAGAAGACCGCTGAACACGTCTTCGCTGCTGTCCGGTTTTAAGCCCTCAAGTGTGGTAGAAAAGTAGGACAGCTGATGTCCTGGTCGACGGAGGGGAACTCCTCATGGCTCTTGAGCTGGTGTCCGCACCCAGCGGCGACGCCGTCGCCGACCTCGAGCGTTTCGACTTGTCAGTGGCCGAGGTCCACGACCAGGTCCTCGCCCGGTCGATCGACGCAGCCCGCGCGGTCAGCTCGCTCGCGCCCCGGTCGTTCCGGGGTCAGACCCGCAATGCCGTCGCGGTGATCGGTCTACGCGAACTCCTGCTCGGCCGTGGGTGGGAGTCCGACGACGACCAGGGCGTCGCCCGGGTCATCCACCGCGAACGCGGAATCTCCGTCGTCGTCGTCACCGGTAACCCCGCCACGGGACAACCCACCGCCCGGGGTGGGCGGGGACCCAGCAACAAGTGGCCCCGGGGTCCTCTGACCCGTGAAGCCATCGAGGACAACGGGGAGCTGGCCCTGTTCGAGATGGCCGGCAGTGCGGCTGATGCAACCACGACGCCGCTACTGCAGACGTGGTTCCTACTCATGCACGCCGACAAGACCGAGGTACGCGTCGAGCTGTCACGGCCGGACCACTTCACCGACCGATTCGTCGACCACTGGGGTAAACGGATCATCCTGCCGGCGCTGCCGACCGGCGCCCCGGGTGACGACCTCGACACCGATGATGACGGGGACATCCCGGACGTCCCCGTCCTTCCGCTATGACCTGCTCCTCCACCGAGGTCGGGGAGGCGTCGTTCAGCCCGAGCCGCCTCGACCTCGCCCGCCGCCGGCGGGGGCTGTCGAGGACCCTGCTCGCCGAGCGGGTGAAGGTCAGCACCCGGACGCTGCAGCGTTGGGAACGCGGTGAGGTCACCCCCGACTCCGCGCAGCGCACCGCTCTCGCCGACGCGCTGTCGATGCGGCTGGCGTTCTTCGCCGGTGACGAGATCGACCCGCTACCGGACACGGCGGTGAGCTTTCGGGCGCTGAGCAAGCTGCCCGCCGGCGAGCGGGACACCGCCCTCGCGGCGGGGCGTCTCGGGGTGGAGCTGGTGACCTGGATCCGGCAGCGGTTCCGCCTGCCCGCCACCGACGTCCCAACTCTGCCCGGCTGGGACCCCGAGACCGCCGCCGACAGCGTGCGGGCCCGGTGGGGCCTTGGCACCCGCCCGATCCCCGGTCTGCTCGCGGAACTGGAACTACACGGGATTCGGGTGCTCAGCCTCGCCCCCGAGGCCCGCTCCGTCGACGCGTTCAGCTTCTACTGGTCCACCGACGCGTACGTCTTCCTCGACACCACCAAGAGCGGGGAACGGCTGCGCTTCGACGCCGCCCACGAACTCGGGCACCTGGTGCTGCACTGCGAACACGGCGCCCCCCAGGGACGTGAGGCTGAGCAGCAGGCCCACCGGTTCGCCGGGGCCCTGCTCATGCCGCGGGCGGCCGTCCTCGCCGCGAACCTCCACCACGCCACCCTCGAGCAGGTCCTTCGGGCGAAGCGGACGTGGCGGGTCGCGGCGATGGCGCTCGCGCACCGACTCCACGAGCTTGAGCTGCTCAGCGACTGGCGCTACCGGGACATGTGCGTCGAGCTCAGCCGCCGCGGATACCGCCGCTCCGAACCCGGGGGAGTGCCCCACGAGACCTCGCAAGTCCTCGGGAAGGTGTTCACCGCGCTCCGCGCCAAGAAGGTCGGGGTCGACCAGATCGCCGCCGAACTCGGGTGGGATCCCGGCGACGTCCGCGCCCACCTGTTCGGCCTCGCGTTGACCGCTCACCCTGGCGACGGTGAACCCGCCCCCGACCCAGGGGCCCGGGCCCACTTCAGCCGGCTTCGGGCCCTCCCGTGACGGACTCCGAGCATGACTGAGCCCCGGCGACATGGCCTGAGCCAGCGGTCCACCGGGGCTTTCGCCGCCCACGCTACCGCGGGACGGCCGCGGTGAGCGCAGCGACAGGATCGCCGGTCGGTCCGTGGGTGCAGCGGTGGCTGAGCCCGCCGGGGTACGCGGTCTACCTCACCGCTGCAGCCGGGGACCCGGCGCGGGCTCTGGCGTTATACGAGTGGAACGCCCAGGTCAGCGCGGCCCTGTTCCGCGACCTCGCCCATGTCGAGGTGGCCCTGCGCAACGCCTACGACGCTGCCTTGACCGCGCGCTGGACCGGCACGGGCCACTGGACCGCCGCCGGGACCCCGCTGTTCGCGCCCCTATACCGGACCCGCACCGGCGGGTCGACCGACGTTAACGCTCGCCCCCGAGATGCCCTCCACCGGGCCCGGGTCGGCGCCGGCGGACCCACCGCTGCCCCGGGCAAGGTGGTCGCCGAGCTGACGTTCGGTTTCTGGCGCTACCTCAGCTCCGCCGCGCACGAGAAGACGCTGTGGGTGCCCTACCTGAACCCTGCCTTCCAGCCGGGCACCAACCGCAAGACCGTCGACGCCGCCGCCGGGCGCCTGCACACCGTCCGGAACCGGGTCGCCCACCATGAGCACCTCCTCAAGACCGACGTCGCCGCCCGCTTGGGCGACTGCCTCCAGATCGCCGACCTGGTCGACAGCAACATCGCCCAGCACCTCACCGCGACCTCCCGGGTCGCGCAGCTGCTCGCAGGCCGCCCTTGAGCCGGACTCGATGACGTCACCGTCACCCGGCCTCGCGGTCGGGGACGGGGCCCGCTCCCGCGGCGTGGCGACCCGGGCCGCCGCTGCAGCAGCCCGTCCGGCGGACTGACCGGCCCGGTTAGATGGGCGGACCTGTTCATCGAGCCGCTGGAGCGCCCCGTGGCCAAGCCCACTTTCAACCCGCCGCCGTCCTGGACCGCCCTGGCGGCGACGTTCTCCCCGCCCCCGGGGTGGCAGCCCACCCCGGACTATCCGCCGGTCCCACCGGGATGGCCGCTGTGGCTCACCGGGCGCGACTCGGCCAAGGAGCGGGACCGGATCGAGGGCTGGCGGCGGCTATGGGCGGCGACCAGCGCTGAGCTCACCGCCGAGCGCCGGATCGGGGACGAACTCCGCGCCCGCCTCGCCGAACAGGACCGGCGAGCAGCGGCCACCCGTGCCGAGTACGACGAGCTGCAGCAACGGATCAAGCAGTCCCGCCGCGACCTCGGCCGGATCGACGGGGAGATCATCGACGCCAGCGGCATCCTCGACATCCAGGAGGCCGGCCTCTACGAGTACCGCCACCCTCTCGCCGACGCTGAGGCCTACAAGGTCGAGCTCGCAACCCTGCGGTATGAGATGAAGCAGGCCGTCGCGAAGGGCCAAGCCATCTCCTCCGGCACGACCTGGCAGCTCGGCGGGTCAGCCCGCGAGGGCAAGACCCTAGTCACGAACATCACCAAGCTGATGCTGCGGGCCTACATTGCCGAGGCCGACGCGATCGTCCGGGCGGTGCGTCCCTACAAACTCGACGAGGCCCTGGCCAAGCTGACCGCGGCCGCGACGACCACCGCGAAGCTCGGGTCGACCCTGCAACTGGAGATCACCCCCGCTTACCACCGCCTCCGCCTACGGGAGATCGAGCTCTGCGCGGACTACCAGAACAAGGTCGCCGACCAGAAGGAAGCCGACCGCGCCGAACGCGAACGCCTCCGCGAGGAACGCAAGGCAAACGAGGAAATTACCCGTGAACACGATCGCCTCCAGCGGGAGCTGACCCACTACCAGACCGCCCTAGCCAGCCTTGACACCTCCGGGGACCCCACCTCCCGGCAGCGACTCGAGGACAAACTCGCCGAGGTCCAAGCCGCGGTCGAGGCCGTCAACGCCCGCGCGGCCAACCTCCGGGCCGGCTACGTGTACGTCATCTCCAACATCGGGACCATGGGCTCGGGGATGGTGAAGATCGGAATGACCCGACGCCTAGAACCGATGGACCGGGTGAACGAGCTCGGGGACGCCTCGGTGCCGTTCCGGTTCGACGTGCACGCCCTGATCTTCAGCGACGACGCCGTCACGTTGGAGACCCGACTCCACCAGGTGTTCGCCGACCGCGCCGTGAACCTCGTCAACCGCCGCAGGGAGTTCTTTTACACCACCCCCGGCGAGGTAAAGACGATGCTGAAACGCCTCAACGCGGACCTGCTGCACTTTACCGACGTCCCCGATGCCCCCGAGTGGACTCAGAGCGAGAGCGCCCGCCACCAGCGGTCCAGGTTGCCCGCGCCGCCGTCCGCCCTGACCCGTTGATCGCACTGCACTCCGAACGAGTCAGCTGCGCGGCCGAGCGAGGGTGGAGGCCGGCCGGCTCCGGTGGTGGACGGACGGTACCGGCTCGTCGTCGGCAGTGGCCCCCAAGGACAGCGTGGTCGTGACCGACGGCGATGCCGACTCCGACCAGCACCACACACCAGGGAACGCGGCTCAGTCGAGTTCGGCGCCCTGGTCACGCCCGGGTCTGGTGACGGTGTGGGTGGGCTGGCGGCCGATGGCGGACCAGCCGGGTTCGCGAGGTCCGGGCAGCCGCGGCGGCAGCGGTGATCCCATGGGCGACCGCCGCGCGGCGGCCGCGCGGCGCTCGACGGCGCCGCGGCGCGCGGCGACCG
>CAXSIB010000151.1:0-7495 GCA_964237095.1 uncultured Actinomycetales bacterium | reverse complement strand
TGCGCCAGCGCCGCCGCGCCCGCCGGCCGCTGGCCGGCACCTGAGCCGGGCCCCGTCGCCCCGGCACCGGTCGTCGATCCGGTCGGCCCCGTCGACCTCCCCGGTCCCGTCGACCCGGCCCGACGCGTCGAGCCCGCCCGGCGGCCGGGCGCTGCGGGTGCTGGCGTCCCCGGCGTCGTCCGGCGCCGACGGCAACCCCTACGTCGACGCCCTGTACGCCGCCGTGCGCGCGGCCGGGGTCCGGGTCGCCGCCTACGACCGGGAGCGTCTGCTCGCCCGGCCCGACGTCGTGCACGTCCACTGGCCGGAGTTCCTGCTGCGCCGCGAGCTCACTGGGACCCGGGCGGCCGCGGACGCGGCGAAGGTCCTCGGGCTGCTGGCCGCGGCCCGCGCCCGCGGCGCCGTGCTCGTCCTGACCGCCCACAACCTCCCCGACGACGCGTCGGGACCCGTCGAGCGGGGGTTCGTGCGGGCGGTGGCGGCGATGGCGGACCACGTCGTCAGCCTCAGTGCCGCCGCGGTGCCGGCGGTCCTGGCCGCGTCGCCCGGGCTGCGCGGGACGCCGGTCACCGTCGTGCCCCACGGCCACTACCGCGACGCCTACCCGCCGCCGCCCGAGCCGGCCGCCGCCCGGGCCCGGCTCGGGCTGCCGGCGTCCGGGCGGGTCGTGCTCTGCCTCGGGCAGGTCCGCCGCTACAAGGCCCTGGTCGGTCTCGCGGAGGCCTTCCTGGCCACCGCCGGCCCCGCGGAGGTGCTCGCGGTCGCGGGGGAGCCGGTCGACGCGGGCGAGGCGGACCTGCTGCGGACCCTCGCCGCCACGGACGCCCGCCTGCACCTCGACCTGCGGCGGGTCCCCGCCGCCGAGGTGGCCGACTGGCATGCGGCTGCCGACGTGGTGGTCCTCGCCCACCGTGCCGCGCGGGTCCTCAACTCCGGGGCCGCGCTGCTCGCCCTGAGCCTCGGGCGGCCGTTCGTGGCCGCCGACAGCCCCGTCCTGCGGGAGCTGCGCGCGGAGGTCGGCGCCGGGTGGGTGCACCTCACCGACGGGACGCCGGGCGCGCTCGTCGCGGCGGCCCGGGCGGCCGCGGCGCCCGCCGCGGGACCCGACCTGAACGGGCTCGAGTGGCCGGACCTCGGGCGGCGGACGGCCGAGGTCTACCGGGCCGCCGTGGCCGCCCGACACCCCTGACGGGCGGCGGTCCGTACGAGCGACCGAACCGGGCTGGCTCGGGCGCCGGCCACCCTCTGTACATTGGCGGTCGCAGATCGGGGCACCGGAGCCTCAGCGACGCACGAGACAGGGCGCAGCTGAGAGCTGAGGAGTCAGGTGGCAGACGGCGGAGTTCGACGGGTCTTCATCCCGGGTTGTTACACCTACCGCAACAAGGGTGACGCGCTGCTCGCGCTGTCCCTCGTCCAGCGACTGCGGGGCCGCTGGGGGGCGGCCACCGAGATCACCCTCGCGAGCTGGAACCGGGCCGGGGACGAGGCGTTCTACGGCCTGCCGGTGGTCGACGAGGTGCTGCTCCCGTACGGCGGCCCGATGCGGCGCCTGCAGTCACGGGTCGCGGCGGCCGCCGACCCGGACGCCGTCGTCCGGCGGGCCAACGCCGTGCTGCTGCGGGCGGCCCTCGGCTGGGGCGCCCTCGCCCGGCGGTCACCGGCGGCCGCGCTGCGGCTGCTGCCGGCGCGCTACCGGTCCCGCGTGCAGCCCCTGCTGGACGCCGACGTGGTGGTCGCCGTCCCCGGCGGGTACCTGATGGCCCCGCGGCCCACGGACGTCGGGTGGATCTCCCACGCCGTCGCGGTCGCGGTCGCCGTCGGCCTCGGGAAGCGCACGTACCTGAGCCCGTGCTCGGTCGGGCCGTTCGCGCCCGGGCACCGGCCGCTCGCGGCGTGGCTGCTGGCCCACGTGGACTCGGTCGGGGTGCGGGAGGAGACCTCGGAGCGGGCGGTGCGGGAGCTGACCCCCGACGCCCGGGTCGTCCGGACCACCGACTGCGCCCTCGGCTACGACTTCGGCGTGGCGGTCGGCCCGTACGGGGACCGCCCGGCGCGGGTCGGGGTCTCGGTCCGCCACTACTACTTCCCGCGCAGCGCCGACCCGGCCGCCGCGCTGGAGTCCTACCGCCGGGCCGTGGCCGAGGCCGTCACCCACGTGGTGCGGGCCGGGTACGAGGTGGTGTTCGTCCCCCAGGTGCGCGCCGGGGGCGACGAGGACGACGTCGCGATGTCGCACGCCGTGCTGGCCGCGGTCCCGGCGGCCGAGCGCGGGTCCTGCCGGGTCGAGGAGGGTGACCTGTCGGTCGCCGAGCTGGCCGCGCTCTACGCGTCCTTCCGGGTCATCATCGGCACCCGGATGCACGCCAACCTGATCTCGCTGAAGATGGCGACCCCGGTCGTCGCGATCGCCTACGAGCACAAGACGACGGGCATCATGTCCGACCTCGGGCTGTCCGACGCGGTCGTGTCGATCGACGACGTCAGCGGGGACGAGCTGATCCGCCGCCTCGACGCCGTGCTCGCCGACCCGGACACCTACCGCAAGACCCTGGCGGCGGCCATCCCCGTGGCGCAGGACGCCCTGGCCCGCTGGGACGAGACGCTCCCGGCATGAGCGCAGGCCCGGCTCCGGAGCTCGCGGTGATCGGGGCGGAGGCCCTCGACCCGGCGGCCCTGGACCTCGACGCCACCCTCGCCGCGGCGGCCGACCCGGCGGCCGCAGACCACCCGGGAGCGGCCGACGTCGGCGTCGTCAACCGGGCGACCACCTCGAGCAGCGCGGTCTGGATCGCGCTGCAGACGTGGGGGAACCGGCTCGCGAGCCTCGCGGTCTTCGTCGTCCTCGGCCACCTGCTCGCCCCGGCCGACTTCGGCCTGGTCGCGGTCGCGTCGGCCTTCGTGGCGATGACCGGGCTGCTGCTCGACCGCGGGCTGACGGCCGGCCTCATCCAACGCGAGGAGGTCGACCAGCGGGTGCTGTCGACCGGCTTCTGGTCAGGGATGGCCACGGGTGCGCTGCTGACGGTGGCCGCGTGCGTCGCGGCGCCGTTCCTGGCGCGCTGGCTGGGCCAGCCCCGACTGACCGGGCTGCTCGTCGTGCTCGCCTTCACCTTCCCCTTCTCCGCCGCGGAGATGGTGCCGCAGGCCCTGCTCCAGCGGCGCTTCCGGTTCCGCACCCTGGCCGTCCGCCGGCTCGCCGCGGTCGCGGTCTCGGCCGTGGTCGGTCTCGGGTGCGCGATCGGGGGCGCGGGCCCGTACGCACTGGTGATCCAGAGCCTGTCGTTCAGCGTCGTGTCGGCGGTCGTCCTCTGGTCCACCTCGGGCTGGCGTCCCTCGGCGGTCTACGACCGGAAGGCGTTCCGCGAGACGCGCGGCTTCAGCGTCCACGTCTTCCTGCTCAACCTGCTGAACTTCGGCCTGACCCAGCTGGACAAGCTGCTCCTCGGGCCCCTCGTCGGGGCGGTCGCGCTCGGGTACTACACGGTGTCGCAGAAGATCCAGCTGACCGTGCAGGACGTCACGGTCACGGTCATCGGGTCGATCGCCTTCCCGGCGTTCAGCCGCCTCCGCCACGACGTGGCCGCCCTGCGCAGCGCGCTGCTCCGGATGAGCCGGGTGACGTCGATCATGATCCTGCCGGTGTTCATCCTGCTGGGGGTGGCCGCGAAGGACATCGTCCCGCTGGTGTTCGGCGCCCAGTGGGCCCCGACCGTGCACCTGACCGAGATCCTCAGCGCCGTCGCGGCAATCGGGACCTTCACCCTCTTCGACCGCTCGATCCTGCTGTCGGTCGGGCGGCCCCGCACCGAGCTCGTCATCGTCGCGTCGGCCGCGGTCGCCAACGTGGGCGTGATCTTGGCCCTCCACCGGCACGGGATCACCGTGGTGGCGGCGGGTCTGCTCGTCCGGGCGCTCGTGTTCTACCCGATCCGGGCCCGGGTGATCACCGGCGCCGTCGGGCTGCCCACGCTGACCTTCGTCCGCCAGTCCCTGTCCTCGCTGGTGGGCGGGGCCGTGGCCGCCCTCGGGGTGCTCGGGGTGCAGGCCGTCGGCGGGGGCGCCCCGGCCGCCGTCCGCGTGGTCGCCGAGGGCGCCGTCTTCGCCGTGCTCTACCTCGGGGTCCTGCTCGCGATCGACCGCCGCGGCCTGGGCGACGCGCTCGGCGCGGCGTCGGAGGCGGTCGGCGCCGCCCGCCGGTTCCCCGCCCTGCACCGCCTGGCCGACCGGCTGGCCGGCTGAGCCCGCGACGCGGCTCGACGAGGAGCCCGGCCGGGACGGAGGATCGACCCGCGGAGACGCTCAGCCCCGCAGGACGATCTGCTCGAAGCGGTCGGTCGCCCGGTCGAGGGTGAACTCCCGCCGGATCAGGTCGGCGCCCGCCGCGCCGAGTGACGCCCGCAGGGCGGGGTCGGCCGCCACCGAGACCACCCGCGCGGCGAGCGCGTCGACGTCCCCGACCGGCGCGAGCAGCGCCGTCACGCCGTCGTGGGCGTAGTCCGCCACCCCCGGGATGTCCGTCGACACCAGCACCGTCCCGCACGCCATCGCCTCGGCCGGCGGCAGCGGCCAGCCCTCGGTGTGGCTGGGGCTGAGGAACACCGAGCACCGGTTGTAGAGCGCGGCCAGGTCGGCGCCGCGGACGAGGCCGTTCCACACCGCCCAGTCGGGCAGGCCGGCCGGTCGCGGGTACACCGAGAACAGCTCCACCGAGAGGTCCGGGACGGTCTCCCGCGCCCGGGCGAGCGCGGCGAGACCGTCACCGGAGCCCTTCCAGTCCGCGGCGTGCCAGAGCATCCCGACCGTCCCGGCCGGGCGGCCCGCGGGATCGCGCCCGACCCGGTAGGTGTCACCGTCGATCCCGTTGGGCGCCAGGACGACCGGCTCGGCGCCGAGGCGGGTCGCGAGGTCGCGGAGCCACCCGGCGATCACGATCCGGGTGAGCGGCAGCCGCCACGTGGCGTCGACCCGCTCCTCGCCCCCGGCCCACACCTCGTGGTGCTGGATCAGGTAGTACCCCACGGCGGGCGGCACCAGCGCGGCCACCTCCTCGGCCGTGAACCAGGCGGTCGCCACCACCGCGTCGGCGCCGCGGACGTGGCGCGCGGCGAGGCGGGTGGCGTGGCCGGCCCGTACGCCGTCGTCGAGGTCGAACCAGGGCGCGGGACGGCGCACGCGGGCTCGCTCCGCGCGCAGCCCGCTCCGGGGGTGGGCCGGGATCCGCCTCCACCGCTGGGGATCGAGGTGGACGATGCCGACCGAGTGGCCACGGCGGTGGAGGCGGTTGGCGTACTCGTAGACGACCGAGTAGCCGCCGATGGGGTACCCGTAGTCGCGCGGCAGGACGAACACGACGCGGCTCATGCGCGGGCCTCCCGGGGAGCGTGACGTCCTGCGGACACGGCGCGGACGACGCCGCTGAGGCGGGCCGCGACGACGGCCGGCGAGCTGTCGGCCAGCACCGCCCGGAAGTCCGCGTCACCGAGGTCGCGGCCGGCGACGTCGGCCACCGTCGCGGCGATGTCGCCGGGGGAGTCCGACGCGGGGAACGCGACCGCCCGCGGCGCGAGCGTCCCGGCCTCGCGCAGGCCGGGGATGTCGCGGCCGACCACCGGGGTGGCGGCTGCGAGCCACATCGCGAGCGACCCGCTGGCGGACACGTCGCGGAACAGGCACAGACCGACGTCGGCCGCGGCGACCCGCTCGGAGAGCTCGTCCTCGCCGAGGTACCCGGTGACCGTGACCCGGTCGGCCACCCCCAGCCGCTGCGCCGCCGCCATGATGACCTCCTCGCTGATCGTGGACCCCGTGCTCACCTGTCCGGCGTACCACAGCTGCGTGGACCGGGGGAGCCGGGCCAGGACCTCCAGCGCCAGCAGGGGGTCCTTCCGTTCGTGGACGAAGCCCAGCACGCACAGCACGAGCCCGCCACCCGGGACGAGCCGCCGGCGGGCGGCCGCCCGCTCGGGCAGCGCCCGCGGGGTGATCACGTGCGGCAGCACCGTCAGGCCGTGGCGGGGACGCCACGACAGCCGCGCCGCGTCCCGGTCGGAGTGGACGACCGTGGCCCGGCTCGCCGTCAGCAGCACCGACAGGACCGCACTCTCGTCGTGGGGGCGGCGGTAGGGGGTCCCGCGGCCCCAGCGGTGGTGGTCGTCCACGTCGTGCAGGACGACGACGGCTCGCGAGCGGGCCACCACGGCCAGGGCGACGGCCTGGCCGAGGCGGCCGGCCCCGTCCGGGGACCACTGGTTGCGGCTGTAGGAGGTCACGACCACGTCGCACGCGGCGAGGGAGCGGGCCGCGGCCGCGACCGCGCGGACGTCGGCCACCCGCCGGCCGGTCGGGCGCGCGCGGGCGCGGGTGACCCGGTGACCGGCGCTCTCCAGCAGCTCGGCGAGGTGTCCGTCGTAGACCGTGATCCCGCTCCGGTCCGCGCCCACCGACAGCACCCCGACGGTGGGCCGCACGTCCTGGGCGGGGGCGTCGGGGGCGGGGGCGGCGGGCCGTGGCCGGGGCGGCGACATCGCTGGCAGACTACCGGAGCATGGGCCCCCTGACCCGGTTGCCGCGGCGGGCGGACCTCCGCTCCGCGATCGCCGTGCGGACCCGCATCCGTGCCCTGGCTGAGGACGCCGCGCTGTGGAGCCGGGAGGTCCGCGCCGCCCGGGTCGCGGTCGTCCTGGTGGGCTGGGACGGTGCGCGGGCGGCCGCGGCCGCCGCCGCACTCACCGGGCGGATCCGGGGGTCGCGGGCGCTGCGCGGCGCCGCGCTGACGGTGGTGGACAACGCGGGCACGCTCGGGCCGCTCCCCGGGGCGGCCGTGGTGACCGGGTCGAACTCGACCGGTGAGTTCTCGGGCTACGACGAGGGCGTCGCGGCCGTGCTCGCGGCGGGGCCCGCCCCGGACGTGTGGGTGTTCGCGAACGACCGGTTCGCCAGCTACGAGGACGGCCACCTCCGCCGGCTGACGGCGGCGGTGCTCGACGAGGCCCTGCACCGCCCGCTGCTGGCCGGTCGGGTCGACGTCCTGCCCGAGCTGCTCGAGCTGCGGGGACAGGGCTTCCGGACGTACTGCCGGAGCAACCTGATGGTCGTCTCCGACGAGCTGCTGCGGGCGGTCGGGCCGGTCACGACGCTCACCTCGGCCGGGTTCGACGTCGTCGTCCCCGCGGTGTGGCCCGGGTCCGCCGCGGCCGCCCGCGACGCGCTGGCCGCGTGGTCGGGGCGCGGCTGGGCCGACTTCGTCCTGTCCTGGCTGACCGGCTGGCCCGTCGACGGGGTCCCCGCGGGGATCGCCGGCGGCTGGTACCGCGCGGCGCCGCTCACGGCCGCCTCGTGGCCGGTGGTGCGTCTCAAGGTCGTCGCGATCGCCAATGAGCACAGCTTCTCGACCCGCTGCGCCGCGGCCGGGGCGGCGCCGGTCGAGCTCACGGCCCTGGCGCTCGCGGCCGCGCTCCCGCCCGCGGGGCGGGCGCGGCGCGTCGGGGCGCTG
>CAXSIB010000150.1:0-7504 GCA_964237095.1 uncultured Actinomycetales bacterium | reverse complement strand
GGTCCTCACCCCTCAACGGACCGACACGCCGTCAACCACGTCCCTGGTCAGTACACCTAGGTGCGTGGGACGGCGCCGAGCCCGGGTGCGGTCAGCTCCGACGTCGGGGCCTGCGCGGTGACGGGGTCGACGGTCCAACCCGGGTGGCCCGGCATCGGCGGCGTTGTCCGCCCGTAGAGCCACGACCGCAGGAAGTGCGTGAGCGGCCGGTGGGAGACCCGGGACGCCAGCGCGATGAAGTCGGCGGTCGACGCCGAACCGCCCTCGTGGGCGTGCAGCCACGCCCGCTCGACCCGCTCGAACGCGGCCACGCCGATCTTCTGGCGCAGTGCGTAGAGGACGAGCTCACCGCCCGCGTAGACGTTCGGGTTGAAGACCTGTGTCGCGTCCACGGGGTGGGCGACCGGACCGTCCTGCGCGCGATAGCGGTCACCGAGGGCGTACACCCGCTGCATGAGGCTCGTGACGTCGTGGACGCCGTACTCGGTCGCGAGGTCGCCGTGCTGCGCCGCCCAGTTGTCCTCGTACCAGGTCGCGTGCCCCTCGTTCAGCCAGACGTCGCTCCAGACCACCGGGGAGACGCTGTCGCCGAACCACTGGTGGGTCAGCTCGTGCAACATCGCCGGGGCCCAGACGGCCTTCGGGTAGTTCGTGAACCACGACGTGTCGAACAGCGACAGGGTCTGCGTCTCGAGAGCGAACCCCAGCGGGGCCTGGACGACCAACGTCCCGTAGCGGTCGAACGGGTAGGCCCCGAGCCGGTGCTCGAGCCACGGGAGCTGGCTCTTCTCGATGGCGAGCAACGACCGGTACACCGGCAGCAGCCGGGTCGGGACGACGTCGCGGACGAGGACCCCTCCTACCCGGCCCCGGTCGATCACCGTGAACGCCCCGACGACGATCTGGGTCAGCTCGGTGGCCATCGGCCGGCGGACGGAATAGGTCGAGGTCGTCCGGCTGCCGTGCTGGTGCTCACCGGTCAGGGCTCCGTTGGCGACCGCCGTCTCCCCGTGCGGTACGTCGAGTGCGAACGAGAACGTCGCCTTGTCGTCCGGGGTGTCGTTCGAGGGGTAGAGCCGGTGCATGGCGTCGGGCTGGCCGGCGGTGGCCGACCCGTCGGTGTTGGTGAAGAACGCGACGGAGGGGTCGGTGCCGCGGGGCCGGGTCGGTCGGGCGGTGAAGCCCGCGACCTCGACGGTGAACGTCGCGCCGTCGCGGAGCGGACGCCTCGGGGTGATCACCAGCTCCTCCCGGTGGCGGGAGTGGCGGGCCGGGACCCCGTCCACGGTGACCGTTCCCACGCTGCGTCCGGCGAAGTCCAGGTCGAACGCCGACAGCGCCTGGGTGGCGCGGGCCCGGATCGTCACCGTGCCGACGATCCCCTGGCCCGGGGCGGTCGTCGCGTAGCGCAGCGCGAGGTCGTAGTGCAGGGCGTCATAGCCGCCGTTGCCGAGGTCCGGGAACAGCCGGTCCCCGACCCCGGGCGCCCCCGGCGTCGGGCGGGTCCCGGCCGATGCCGTCCGGGACCCGGTGGCCGAGTCCCGCGGCGGCGGCGGCGTTGCGGCGGCAGAGGTCCCCGCGAGAGGCAGGACCATCGCCAGCCCACCGGCGAGGGCCACTGCGCCGAGTCGTGGGCGGGACGACACCTTGAGCTTCACGACCGGGACGATACGGGCGGCGGCACTGGAAGAGAGATCACGAGTCCCGTGTCCTGCAGCCGAACGAATGGCGTGGCACGGCCGGCACGACGACGACCGCACCCACCGTCCGGGGCCAGCGAAGCCGAGCCCGGTCGGGAGCCCGGTCCTCAGTGGAGGTGGCTCGGATGCTCGCGCTGGACGACCTGAGCCAACGGACTGCGGTGGGCGATCGGGGAAGCTCGGTGCCGCTGCCGGTGGGCACGTACGGCACCGGCTGTCCGCCGACCGCCACGGCGCCATCCGGCCGGGCAGGAGGGTGCAACCGGGTGAGCACCCGACCGGGTCAGCGGGGCACGGCCGGGGCGGTGGCGAGCAGGTGGGGGACGGTCCGGTCGGCGAGGGTGTCGGCGGCGGTGTTGTCGTCGCCGGGGCTGAGGATGCCGTTGCTGAACGACCCGTGGGTGGCGCCACCGGGCTGGGGGAGCACGACGGCGACCGCGGACCCGCTGGACCCGAACACCAGCTCGGTCACCGGATGGACCAGCGAGCCGGGCGTACCGCCGCCGCTGTGGTCCCACCCGCGGAGGTCGAACCACCAGGAGTGGCGAAGACTGTTCAGTGTCTGCTGAGCTTTGATGACGGTGGCCCGGTCGGTGACCAGACGCTGACTCGTGAGGACGCCCGTGGTGGGGTCACCCGCGTGGTGGTCGACCCACCGGCAGACCAGCATGCGGTCCGCGTCCAGCGGTTCGAGCTGATGGTTCAGGACGTGCACCACCGCATGGGTGCCGTGGACCTGATCGGGCAGGTCCGGCGGGTGCGTGGGACAGCGGGTCGTGTTGACCTGCGCGGTCGCCGGCAGCGCCGCCCGGGCCTGGGCCTGGGTGGGCCCCCGGACGGCGTCGAGGTCCACCTCGACTCCGGTCACGAGCACCGCGGCCACCGCCACCGCGAGCCCGATCTTCGCGAGCGGGGTCAGCCGGCGCAGACCGCGGACCACGCCGAGGCTCCGTTCGGCGAGCCCGTGTACGAGGAGATCGAGGCCGTCGGCCCAGGACGCCCGGCCGTGGCGGTCGTCGGCGCGCTCGAGCAGGACCGCGAGGGCCTCGCGCTGGTGGACCCACCGCCACCGGCGCGGGTAGGCGTGGAAGGCGACCCGGTACACCCGCTCCGCCGCGGTGGGACGGGCCGCCGCGAGTCCCCGGCCGGTCACCGGCTCAGCCCGCGGTCCGGGTGCGGAGCCGGCGGGTGGCCACGGTGATGTTGGCCCGCAGCCGGGTGACCTCCGCCGCAAGTGCATCCGCGCCGGTGTCGGTGAGCTCGTAGTAGCGCCGCAGCCGGTTCGCGACGATCTCCTCCCCGGCCGGGGCGATCAGCCCGTCCTCGCAGAGCCGGTCGATGGTGGCGTACAGGCTGCCCGGCCGGAGTCGGACCCGGCCGGCGGAGATCGTCTCGACCTCTCCGATCAGGGCGTACCCGTGCTGGCGCCCTCCGGCCAACGCCGACAGCACCAGGAAGGTCGGTTCCTGCATCTCCGCGACCGCCATGTCAGCAGGGTACTCAGATCAGCTGACCATGAACGGTCTGTACCCATGGTCGTCTCGACCTGACCGTTGCCCGTTCGGTGTGGCGGGTCGTCGGCCTGCACCCGACGGGTGTCAGCTGGAGCCCGGGTCGACGTTCAGGTAGATCAGCTGGGGAACGCCGGTGGCGCAGGTGACCGCTCCGCTGCCGACCGCTCGGAAGACCGGGACCCCGGTCGCGCTCGCGTCGAGGGTCGCGGTGAAGGACCGCTGGGCGACGCGGAGGTCACCGGCGCGGAAGGAGGTCAACCGGAATGAGGCGTGGTGGGCGTGCAGACCCGCCACGGACTGGTCCCCGGGGAGCGCCGTGAGGGTCGGGAACAAGCTCATCTCCGCCGCGTGGGGCGAGGCCCGCCGGACCGCGGCCTCGTCGCCCTGGTCGAACGCCGCGGTGATGGAGGCCAGCAGCTGCCGCACCCGGGTGGGCGCACAGCCCGCGGTCAACCGGAGGGTCGCTGCGTCGGGGTGGTCGGCTTCGGTCGGCGTCATGGCCACCGTCACCGCGGCCGGGGTCGGGATCGTCGGCGGAGGGCTCGGCGCAACGGTCGGGGCCGGGGACACCGCAGCCGTGATCTGGGTGGGATGCCCGCGGTGCTTGGCGACCTGACCGGCCCCGAGGACCGCGGCCAGCACGACGACCACACCCACCACCCGGTGCCAGCGGTGCCGAGCCCGGTCGGGGGCCGAATCCCTCATCGGAGCACCCTCCCCACGTCCTTCGACCAGTCACGTCAGGGTCGTCCCGGGCGACGGTCGCGTCAACACCCTGACCGCGGCGCAGGACGTGCTCGGATGGTCTCAGCAACGTGGCGCGACCGAGTTCGAACGCCCGCCCTTCTTCGGCGCCGACCGAGCCGAACCAGCAGACCCGTCTGTGGTGCGCGCGGCGTCGTCGAACACCGGCCGCACCGGTGGCGCTGATCGATCGGTTGCCTTCAGGACACCGGTGGCCGATGGTCAGCGGTCGAGAACGGCGTCGACGACCCGGCTGGTGGTGGCCTCACCTCCCCACACGAGTCCGGCGGGGTAGCCCTGGACCGCGCGGGCGTTGATCTGCCGGGTCCCGAGGTGGGTGCCGGTGGTGTCGTCGCAGACGAGCTCCTGGCGGGTGGTGCCGCCGGTGATGGCGACGGCGACTCCCCGGCGGCACCCGAAGTCGGTTCCCTCAGGCGCCCCTGATCAACTCCAGGGCGAAGGTCCGGCGGTCGGACAAACCGGTCTCGAGCGATTGAGGACCCACCCTCCATCGCGCGGAAGGCCTGAGCCGGCGCACGGGTCCGGAGGGCTGAGCGTCATGGGCCCTGGCTCGCGGCTCAGGCCCGGTCGCCCCGAGCGGCGGCGTGTGTGCGGGACGGGTAGTCGACGTAGGCGAAGGCGGATCCGTCCGGCGCCCAGCTGTTGACGTTCAGCGTCCCCTGACCGCCGAAGAGCGAGACCACCGTCACGGGGTCGCCGCCGTCGGCCGGGGTCAGCCGCAGCTCGACGTCGACGTCCGCCGGGTGGGTCATCGTGCCCGGCGCGTAGCTGATGTACAATACCCGCGAGCAGGCCGGGTCCAGGTGCGGGAACCAGTTCACGCGGTCGTCGAACGTCAGCTGCTCGGGCGGGGCGCCCGTCGGCTCCGTCCCGGCGAGCGCGCGGCGGAAGAGCTGCGAGTGTCCCGGGCGACCGGCCGCCTCTTCGGAGTTGTAGTAGAGCCAGCGGCCGTCCGGTGAGTACTCGGGGCCGTCGAAAGCCACCGTGCCGTCGGTCAGGAAGCGGTCCTCCCCGCCCGCCAGGGGGATGGTCGCGAGGTTGCGCCGCCCTCGCGGCTCGCCGCCCCACGGTTCGACCGCCACGTACGCGAGCATGGTCGCGTCGGGTGAGACGCCGTGCAGCCAGTAGCTGTACTGCTGCTCGACCGGGTGCTCGTTCGAGATGCGCACGGCGGCACCGCCCTGCACGGGCACGCGGTACAGGTGCCCGCCCGCGCTGAACAGGACCGTCGACCCGTCGGGGGACAGCACGTGGTCGTTGTTGACCCGGTCGACGCCGTCGGTCTCGATCTGCTCGAGGGAGCCGTCGGAGAGGCTCAGCCGGAGCAGGTCGCCGCCGCCGTTGACCACGAGGGACCCCCCGTCGGGCGTCCAGTTCGGTGACTCCAGCAGGCGGTCCGACCGGTGGACCACCGTGCCCTCCGCCGCGGCCGGGTCACGCACGATCACGCGTGACACCTGGCCTTCCTGCAGTCCGGAGCGACCCGGGGAGCGACCGGTCTCCAGCCCCTCGTCCGCTCGTGTCATCCCGACCTCCCCGTTCACCTGGCCCCGAGCTGTCGGCGTGCCTCCTCGAGGACGGCGATCACCCCGACGGTCTGCTCGTGGTCGTGCAGGGGCGACTCGACCCGGCCGTCGCGGACGTACCGCGCCGCGGCGTCGGCCTGGTAGCTCAGGGCGTCGTACGGCTCCGCGAGGGCGTCGTCGGTCCACCGCTGCGCGTCCGGGTCCGGCCCCCACGACGCGTTCGTCGAGAGGGACAGCGTGCTCGGGCGGATGAAGGGCGGCTCGATCTCGATCCGGCCGCCGGTCCCGGCGATCACCGCACGCACGGGGAGCGCGGCGCGCAGCGAGGTGGTCGCGGCGGCGAGCGCACCGCCGTAGCTCAACGTGAGCTGGACATGGTCGTCCACCCCGGTCGGCGCCAGCGTCCCCGCCGCGTGCACGGCCGCCGGCACGCCGAGGACGGAGGCGATGAAGGAGACGGGGTACACCCCCGCGTCCAGCAGCGCACCGCCCCCGAGGGCCGGGTCGAACAGCCGGTGCGCGGGGTCGTACGGCATCACGAAGCCGAACTCGGCGCTGACGAAGGTGACCTCGCCGATCGCCCCGTCGTCGAGCAGCTGGCGCAGGACGTCCGCCTGGGGCAGGTAGCGGGTCCACATGGCCTCCATGACGAGGAGCCCGCGTTCCCGGCCGAGCCCGGTCATGGCGAGGGCGTCCTCGCGGGTCATCGCGAGCGGCTTCTCGATCAGCACGTGCTTGCCGGCGCCGAGTGCCAGCTCGGCGAGTTGGCGGTGGCTCGGGTGCGGGGTCGCGATGTAGACGATGTCCACCTCGTCGAGCCCGACGAGCTCCGCCGGCGAGCCGACCGCGCGCGCGACGCCGTGCCGGGCGGCGCACGCCTCGGCGCGGTCGAGTGACCGGGACCCGACGGCGACGATCTCCTGCGTGCCCTGCCGGCCCACCGCGGCGGCGAACTGCTCCGAGATCCCGCCCGGGCCCAGCACGCCCCACCGCAGCGTCGGGGCCGGCTCGAGGGGTCGCGGGGCCGGGATGGCCGTCATCGGTCACCGGCATCGAGCCGGCAGGAGTGGTCGGGCGGTCGGAGCCAGGTGGGCGGGTCGGGAGTGATCGAGGGCGTCATCGAGCCTCATCTTCGAGTGCCGGCGTCGATGTCGCGTCGCCGTGGTGGGGAGCGAGGAGAGCCTAGGACTCCCGTCCCGACAAAGCAACAGCAGAGAAAGAAAGTCCCCGGCGATCGACCACCCGCCGTCCGCCGACCCTCTCCGGGGTAGATTCGCGGGACCTGTCCAACGCGGTTGGTGCGGAGACCTCACGGCGGGACGACAGATGACCGACATCACGGTGGACCGGGTGCCGACGCCGCGCACGCTGCGGGGGAGGTCCTCCGCCGAGACCCGCAGCGCGGTGCTCGACCTCATCCGCACCAGCGGGGAGATCAGCCGGGTCGACCTGGCCCGGCGCTCAGCTCTGACCGAGGCGACGATCTCCAAGATCGTGAAGGAGCTCATCGCCGCCGGGTTCGTCGTGCACGCGGGGTTCGCCGAGTCCACCGGCGGGAAGCGGCCGGCGCTGCTCCGGCTGAACGACGGCGGGGTCTACGCCCTCGGGCTCACCCTCGACTTCAACGAGTGCACGCTCGTGATCTGTGGCGCGGACGGTACCGAGATCACGCGGAGCCAGGCGCCCGGAGTCGGCCGGGACGACCCGCCGGTCGCCTTCGACCGGCTCGCCGCGGCGATCGACGAACTGCTGTCCAGCCAGGGGATCGACCGCTCGGCGGTCATCGGCCTCGGGGTCGCCTCCGCCGGTCGCCGGGGCCGCCCGCTCGGCTGGGTCGACTCCTCGTTCTTCGACGTCTGGGAGCCGTTCGACGCGGAGCGCGAGCTCGCGCGCCGCACGGGGCTCACCGTGGTCCGGGAGAACGACGCGGACTGCGCGGCGCTGGGGGAGTTCTGGACGAGCCAGGAGCCCGCCCGCGACTTCGTCGTCGTGTACATGT
>CAXSIB010000149.1:0-7507 GCA_964237095.1 uncultured Actinomycetales bacterium | reverse complement strand
TGACGATCACCGACGCGGCGGCCGCGCTGCGGGCCGGCGCCGCCACCGCCGTCGGGCTGACGTCGGCCGCGCTGCGCCGGGGCGCCGACCAGGACGCGGCGCTGGGCGCGTTCGTGACCGTGCTCGCCGGGCCGGCGCTCGCGGCCGCCGCGGCCGCCGACGCCGACTTCGCGGCCGGCGTCGACCGGGGGCCGCTGCAGGGGATCCCCCTGGCGGTGAAGGACATCATCTCCACCGACGACGCCCCGACGACCGCGAACAGCCGGGTGCTGGACCCCGCCTGGGGCGGCGGCGTGGACGCCCCGGTGGTCGCGCGGCTGCGCCGGGCGGGCGCGGTCGTCATCGGCAAGTCCACGACGAGTGAGTTCGCCTGCGGGCTGCCCGACCCGACCAAGGGCTTCCCGATGCCCCGCAACCCGTGGGATCTCGCGTACTCCGCGTCCGGCTCCAGCTCGGGCACCGGGATCGCCGTGACCACGGGGATGGTCCTCGGCGGGCTCGGGACCGACACCGGCGGCTCGGTCCGCGGGCCGGCGTCGGTCACCGGGCACAGCGGGCTCAAGGTCACGTTCGGGCGGGTCCCGAAGAACGGCGTCGTCCCTCTCGCGTACAGCCTCGACAGCGTCGGGCCGATGGCCCGCAGCGCCTTCGACTGCGCACTGCTGCTGGAGACCATCGCCGGGCACGACCCCGGCGACCCGCACGCGGCGCGGCGGCCCGTGCCCGCCTACTCCGAGGCCCTCGACGGCGACGTCCGCGGACTGCGGGTGGGACTCCCGCGGGAGTACTTCCTCGACCACCCGGGGGTCGCCCCGGCGATCCGCGACGCGGTCCTCACCGCGGCCGGTGAGCTGCAGGCCGCCGGCGCGGTCCTGGTCGACGTGGTCGTCCCCTGGGCCTCGGAGGCCCACGACGCGAACAACGTCACGTGGCTCGGGGAGGCGTTCGCCTACCACCGCGAGGACCTGGTGCACCGCTGGACCGACTACGGCGCCTCGACCCGCGACGTCCTCGCCCGCGCCGCCTTCCACAGCGCCGCGGACTACACCGAGGCCCAGCGGGTCCGCGCCGTCTTCCGCGCGGGGGTGGCGCGGGTGTTCCGCGGCGTCGACGTGCTGGTCACCCCGACCTTCGCCGAGCCCGTCTCCCGGATCACCGCGACCGACATGGACCGGGTCTTCACCGGCCTCAACCTCGTGGCCCAGTGGAACCTCACCGGCCAGCCGGCGCTCTCGATCCCCTGCGGCACCGACGACGCGGGTCTCCCGATCGGGCTCCAGGTCATCGGCGCCCCCTTCGACGAAGCCACCGTCCTGAAGGTGGCCGACGCCTACCAGCGGCGAACCGGCTGGCACCTGCGGGTCCCGCCGGCGCCACCGGCCCCGGCGAGTCCGCCGACCTCGGGTCCGACGGGCATGCCGCCGGGTCAGGGCGCCCAGTAGCCGGTCGCAGCGAGCAGGCGGGTCCGGCGGTCGGCGTCGTCGGGGACGGCGACCGCCGGCCCGAAGACCCCCATCGCGCGCCAGCGGTCCAGACCCGGCATGACCTGTTCCCGGACCCCCTCGACGAGGACGGGGTCGAGGGCGACGTCGCGGCCGACCGCGCGGGCGAGGGCCCAGGCCTGCAGGGCGCGGTAGGGGGTGACGTGCTCGAGGTAGACGGCGGCGGGCAGGTCGCCGTAGGTGACGTGGACCGTCGCCCGCGGGTCGGTGATCGCGCGGACCGCCCGCCCGGCGGCGGCGTTCAGCGCCCGGTAGGCCGCCCGCGGGTCGGCGCCGAGGAGATCCCCGCCGTGGGCGTCACCGACCTCCGCGATCGTCCGGCCGGCCAGGACGTCCGGGACCCAGGCCTCGTCGTGGGCCTGGTCGGCGACGACGTCGCGGATGGTCTGGTCGCGGCCCCGGGACAGGGTGCGCGGGGCCGCGGTGTCCCAGTCGGCGGGGCCGACGGACTCCACGGCGTCGAGGAGGGCCGCGTCGGCGAGCAGGAACAGGTCGGCCGGTGTCGTCATGACCGCGACGCTAGGGACGGTTGCGGTCAGCTCCTGTCCTCGAGGCGGCCGCGCTCGACGGCGGCGGTGAGCCGCCCGGCGACGACGGCGAGGTGCGCCACGAGCTCGGGCGGGCCGTGGACGTCGACCTCGAACCCGAGGGTGACGACGTGGACGGCGAGGGCGTCGAGGGAGTCGCTGCCGGTCAGCAGGGTGCAGGTGGTCGCGGTGAGTGCCTCGACGACCCCGGACGCGGGGGTGACGACGTCGGCGACGGCCGCGGCGGGGGCGTGCACGGTGAACCGGCCCCGGTAGCGGTGGACCCGGTTGCTCAGCCCGGCCGCCGTCCACGAGGCGATGTCCTCGGCGGGCAGGGGGCGCGGGACGAACCGCCGCCCGCCGGGGGTCCGCAGGGTCACCCGGTCGACGCGGAACGTGCGCCAGTCGTCGCGGTCGAGGTCGAACGCGAGCAGGTACCAGCGCCGGCCGGTCACCACGAGCCGGTAGGGCTCGACCGAGCGGGTCGACCGCGTCCCGTCGTGCGCGCGGTAGTCCAGGCGGAGCCCCGTCGAGTCCCGGCAGGCCGCGGCGACGGCGGTGATCGTCGCGGGGTCGACCGGGCTCGCCCCGGACGGGACCGCGACGACGGCGTGCTCGAACGCCGCCACGCGGTGACGCAGCCGGGCGGGGAACACCTGCTCGATCGTCGCGAGCGCCCGCACGCTGCTCTCCCCGAGCCCCGCCACGGCGCCGGCCGCGGCGGTGCGCAGTCCGACGACGACCGCGACCGCCTCGTCGTCGTCGAGCAGCAGCGGCGGGAGCCGGGTGCCGGCCCCGAGCCGGTAGCCCCCGGCCGTCCCGGTCGAGGCGTGCACGGGATAGCCGAGCGAGCGCAGCTTGTCCACGTCGCGGCGCACCGTGCGGGTCGTCACCTCGAGGCGGGCGCGAGGTCCGCGCCGGACCAGTCGCGATGGGCCTGCAGGAGCGACAGCAGCCGCAGGAGGCGGGCCGAGGTCTCGAGCACCCGGCCATGGTGCCCTCGATCGAGGACACGAACTGTCCGCGACCGAGGACCGCCCGACGGGTCGAGCGCCCGGTCCGGAGCGGCTCGGCCCCGGCCGGATCAGCCGGGGGCCGCCCCGCCCGCGCTGGCCCGGATCTCCTGGACGGCCCGGGGGTTGCCGTCCGGGTCGGCGAGGAACACGAAGGCGCCCCCGTCGCCGGGACCGAGCCGGGTGACCGGGCCGGGCTCCACCCCGCGCGCGACCAGCTCCGCGTGGGCGGCCTCGATGTCGGTGGCGACCGGGTGCAGGCCGCGCAGCGAGCCCGGGGCGGAGTCGACGACCCCGAGCGCGATCGAGCAGGCCGACCCGGGCGGGGTCAGGTGGACGACCCGCAGGTCCGCGGTCGGCCGCACGTCGTGGTCGAGGTGGAAGCCCATCTTCTCGGGGAGAAAGCGATCGCGGCGTCGACGTCCACCACCGGGACGGGGACCACGTCCAGGCGCCAGTCCACGGGGGTCCCTCGGTCGTCATCGTCGGACGGCCGGCCGGTCAGCCGGGCGGGTGCCGCGATCGTGCCACCCGGCGGACCGGCCGCGACCATCTCGGGCGGGGCCGTCACAGTTGACGCCGCTCGCAACATGGACCGGGTATGCACGCCACCGACGCCCGCGACGTCGACACCCGGGCCGCCGCCGAGGACCGCGAGCGGTTCGAGGCCCTGTACCGGACCCACCGGATCCGGGTGGTGTCCTACCTGCGCCGGCGGGGCGCGGCCGACCCGGAGGGGTTGGCCGCGGAGACCCTGCTGACCCTGTGGCGCCGCCTCGGCGAGGTCGACCCGCCGGAGCTGCCGTGGCTGTACCGGACCGCGGGGTACCTGCTGGCCAACGACCGCCGGTCGCGCGGACACGCCGCCCGGGTCCCCGGGCTGCTCGCCGCCGACCCCACCCGGCGCGTGCCCTCGGCGGACCCGGGTGTCCTGATCGACGGCAGCCCCGACCCCGCGCTCGCGGCGGCGTTCACCGGACTGGGTGAGGCGGACCGGGAGGTCCTGCGCCTCGTCGCCTGGGAGGACCTCGGGGGCGCCGACCTCGCGGCGGCGCTCGGCTGCTCCCGGGCCGCGGCCCGGGCCCGGCTGCTGCGCGCCCGCCGCCGGTTCACCGCCGCCCTCAGCACCCCGCACCCACCAGCCGCGGCACCGGCGGAAGTGTCCGCGGTTGCTGTGACCACCGTCGACGGAGGCACCCGATGACCCCGATCTCCGATCCCCTGCTCCGGCTCCGGGCGCTCGATCCGGCCCCGGCACCCCCGGCTGTCTCCGGCGGCGAGCTCGGTGACCGGCTGACCGCCGAGCTCGGCCGGATCCTGGCGACCCCGGTCACCCGGGCACCCGGGCGGGGATGGTGGTGGCGACGGCTGCACAGCCACACCGGCCGCCTCGCCGCGGCTCTGGTCGCCCTCGTCGTGGTCGGCACCGGCGTCGCCTACGCCGTCGGGCTGCCCCACGACGTGATCGCCGTGTTCGCCGGGGAACCGCAGGCCACCGGGGCGCCGGTGCCCTGGGGGGCGCACGACGTCCACCTGGCCGCGACCCTGCCCCTGGACCGCGGACGGGTCCTGCAGGTCTGGGAAGCCGCCAACGACCTCAACGGGACCTGCGAGTACGACCGCCTCCTCAGCGCCACCGGGATCGCCCGCAACCTCGGCGGGGGCTGCGAGGGCGGCTTCCGCAACGGCGCCACCCCGGGGGTCACCCCGGCACCCGCGTCGGTGCTGCTGCACCTGTCGATGGAGGTGCAGCCGCTGTACCCGGACCGGGTCAGTGACGGGCCCACCTTCTACTACGGGCAGGTCTTCGAGCCCGGGATCACCGGTGTCGACCTCCACGTGCCTGGCCACCCGGTGATCCCGTTCACCCTCGTGTCCGGCGGGACGTGGGGGGTCGTCAAGCTCCCGCGGGATCCCGGCAGTGGGAGCTCCTTCGACTCCGCAGGGATCACCGTCGTCCTGCGGGACCGCCAGGGTGCCGTCCAGTCGACCATCGACATGACCTCCGACAACGCCACCCCGTGCGACTTCTACCGCGCCGACGGCACGATCGGCAGCAGCGGCGGCTGCGCCGACGGCTCGTGAGCCCGTGTTCACCGGAGCGGGGGCGCGACGGTGCCGTCGGCCTTGTAGTTCGTGTCCGGGCGGGCGGTCAGCGTGGCGAGGTCGACCGTCGAGACGACCCGGCCGTGGGCGTCGCGGACGAGCACGTGCCCGGCGTCGCGGCCGGGACCGGGGTCGCCCGTGCCGGCGGGCAGCTCCACGATGCCCCACCGGCCCGTGCCGTCCACGGTGAAGGGCCGGTCCGGGTGGCCGGCGAGGGACAGGACGGCACCCGTGGCGGCCGGGTCGTAGAAGCGCCCGACGTAGACCTCCGGGTCGACCGCGTTGTCGGGCTGGAACGGGAAGAGGTTCATGGCGGGGTACACGAAGAAGACGTCGGGGTCCGGGGTGGGGGTGGCCCCGGGCGTCGTTCCGCTCGGGTAGCTCCCCTCGCAGCTGTGGCCGCGGTCGCGGGCGTGGCCGGTGGCGGAGACCACCTGGTAGTCGGTGCACGGCCCGTCGTTCAGGTCGTTGACGGCGGTCCAGATCTGCAGGTGGCGGCCGCGGTCGAGCGGGAGGGTCGCGGCGAGCCGGATGTCGTGGGCGTTCCACGGCACCGGCTGGCCCGGGCTCGCCGGCTCGCCTGCGAAGACCCGCAGCACCTGCTGGGGGACGCCCGCGGCGAACGCGATCCCCGTGCCGACCGCGAAGACGGCGACGAGTGCGGCCACCAGGGCCGCGGTCCGCGAGCGCAGCCGGGTCCACCTCGTGGGCGGGGCGAGGGCGACGATCGCGGCGAGACCGTCGGCGAGGCGGCGGTCGTCCACCGCGACGGCGGCCGGGTCGGGCACGGGGTCGGCGGCGCGGAGGCGGGCGTCCAGCTCGGTCATCGCGGTGCTCCAGTCAGTCGGTCGGCCCCGGACGCGGTCTCGAGCCGGGCGCGCAGCCGTTCGCGGGCCCGGTGCAGGCGGACCCGGGCGGCGCCGGGTCGACAGCCGAGCGCCGCGGCCAGCTCGGTCCCCGACAGCTGCTCCCACGCACTCAACGCCAGGACCTCCCGGTCACCCGGGGGGAGGGCGGCGAGCGCGGCGTGCAGCTGCGGGTCGGTCACCGGGGACGCCGGGTCGGGTGCGGGCGGCCAGGCGTCCGGACCGACGGCGCGGTCGCGCCCGAGGCGGCGCGGCAGGTCGCGCTGGGTGTCGCGGCGCCGGTAGGCGTTGCCCAGGCACAGGTGCGCGGTCCGGTAGAGCCACGGCAGCACGGGCTCCGGGAGCCGGTCGAGCTTCCGCCACGCGACGACGAAGACCTCGGCGGTCAGCTCCTCGGCGTCCGGGGCCCCGCGGCGCAGCGCGTAGGCCAGGACCCGGGTGTGGTGCGCGCGGTAGAGCGCCTCGAAACGCTCCCGGCGGGCGTCAGCGTCGGTGGTCACGGACGTCCTGTGTCGGGGCGCCCGCCGGTGTTACCGGTCGCCCGTCCGTCCGTCCGGCCACCGCCGCTCAGAGCCGGGTGCGGGACCGCTCGGCGACCTCACCGGCCGCGCGGTGGACCGGCATGACCCACCCGGGGTGGCCGCCGAGGAGGGTCGAGACGCGGCTGCGGTCCACCGGGCGGAATCCACGGCCGATCGATCCGCCGAGGCGGTTCGTGCGACGTCGTGGCGCAGGGCACCGGGTGGCCGTCCTCAGCGACGTACGCGCGGGCACTCGACAGCAGCGTCGCCCAGCGGGTCCGCCCGCCGGTGGCCCCCGTCCCCAGCGCGACCGACACCCAGCGGGGCATGAGGCGCTGGCCCATCCGCGGCACCACCGCCTCCCCCGACGCCAGCAGGTCCGCCGCGGTCGCGGGCGGCAGCTCGAGGGCCAGCCGGTCGCCGTCCAGGAAGCCGAGGGTGCGCCCGTCGCGGGTGAGGCAGTCGCGGCCGAACAGGAGCCGGCGACCGGACCCGGGGCGCACCAGGTGGTCCTTCACGAGGGCCTCGAAGACCACGCGAGGCAGGTCGGCGTCCTCGGCGGGGCTGCTCACAGGTCCTCCTCGGCTCGGCGGTGGAGCCATCTTCGCCTGCCCGCACGGGACTCCTCGGCGTCCGGACGGCCCATCGCGGCGACACGCGAAACCCGACTACTCCGATGTTCCCGATCGACATGGTAGACATTTGTCATGACCACGACCGGAGCGGACGTCGACGCCCCACCGACGACGGCGCCGACGTGGCCGGCGCCGCCCGCCCGGTTGTCCACGATCACGGGCTGGCCGAGCGCGGTCCGGAGCTGCTCGGCCAGGGTGCGGGTCAGGGTGTCGAGCGTGCCACCCGGCGGGAACGGGTCCACGATCGTGATCGGGCGGTTCGGGAAGGCGTCCTCCGCGCGCGGTGCGGTGCGCGGGAGGCAGGCAAGGCCTGCGGCACCGAGCACCGCGCGGCGAC
>CAXSIB010000148.1:0-7550 GCA_964237095.1 uncultured Actinomycetales bacterium | reverse complement strand
AGGTCCTCGTGGGGCAGGACGTCAGGAGGGATCCGGGTCGTCGGGCTGGTCGTCGGCGGGGGACTCGGCCCGGGCGGCGGCGGCCTCGGCGTCGTCCTTCGAGCTGGCCTCGCGCGGCTTCCGGGCCGAGTTCGGGTCCGGGTCTTCCCGAGGATCGACCTTCGAGGTGTCGCCGTCTGTGCTCATGCGTCCATCGTTCACTCGATCGCGCGGTGTGGCGAGCGCGGAGGCACCAGGCCGGGCCGGGACGGCCGTAGGGGGGGTCACGGCGTGATCCCTCGCAGGATGATGTCGATCCCGGCCCGGAACTGTTCGCGGTCGTCGTGCTCGCGGAGCTGGATCGCGGTGTCGACGACGAGTGGGTCGGGATCCGACGTCGTCACCTGTTCGGCCAGGTGCTCGAGGTAGGCGATCCGGTCGGCGTCGCGCGGCTGCGGTTGCGGGCCGGCGGTCTGCTGCGCCGCCGAGCCCAGGATGTAGCCGGCGAGGGTCGATCCCGCATCGGACAGGGCCGATGCCGGCGCCCGCAACCTCTCGCCGCCCTCTTCAACGCAGACGATCAGGACCAGGACTGACCAGCCCCCCGGGTCGAGGACGAGCTCCCGAGTCGCGTCGGGCCTCCTGGGCTCGAACGGCCTGCGCGCCCGGAGACGCGAGCGTTCCCGGGCGCGCAGGAGGTCCTACTGGCCGATCTTCGCGTCGGCCGCCTTCTCGCCCTTGTCGATCACGTTGTCGGCCTTGTCGGGGGCCTTGTCCTTGGCCGCGTCGTCGGCCTTCTCGAGGCCGGCGTCGCTGGCCTTCTCCTCGATGTCACCCAGGTCGGGCATGTCTGCTCCTCGTCGTCACGGTCGTCGTCCGAAGCGGGTGCTCCGGCCTCGCTTCAGTCTTTCCGATCCCGTGGACGATGCGACCCGGCCGGTGCGGCGACCGGCGGTACCGCGGCCAGGTGGCACCGGTCGTTGCGGTGTTCCAGAGCCTCGCTCCGGCGGCGTCCACCCGGCGGAGACGCCCGGCCGATCCGCACTCGGGCTGTCCCTAGGAGGCCAGCCGCTGACGGGCGCCGACCGGGCCGGTCGGTACGACCACCGCTGCGGGCTGGTGGATGTCGGCCCACACCGCGTCGAGGGAGAGGCCGAGCACGTCGGCGATCGCCGCGATCGTGGGAAAGGCCGGGGTCGCCACGCGGCCCGTCTCGATCTTCCGGAGGGTCTCCGGGGAGACACCCGCGTCGAGGGCGGTCCGCAGCATCGAGCGCTCCCCGCGGGCGCGGCGCAGGAGGGCGCCGAGGCGCTGCCCACGCTCGACCTCGGCGGGGGTGAGCGGCAGCCGGACCATGCCTCCCACTCTACCGGGATAGTATGGCCGGTATAGTCATTGGACACGGGGAGGGGCGTCGCATGATCGAGATCCTGGAGCCCGCCGAGGTGGCGCGGGCGAGGGCCACCGGCGCCGTGGTCGCCCACATCCTGCAGACGCTGCGGGCCCGCACCGCGGTCGGCACGAACCTGCTGGACATCGACCGGTGGACCGCGGCCATGATCGCCGAGGCCGGGGCCGAGTCCTGCTACGTCGACTACGAGCCGTCCTTCGGACGCGGGCCGTTCGGCCACCACATCTGCACGTCGGTCAACGACGCCGTGCTCCACGGGCTGCCCCACGACCGCGCCCTCGCCGACGGCGATCTGGTGTCACTCGACCTCGCGGTCACCACGGGAGGCTTGGCGGCCGACGCGGCCGTCAGCTTTGTCGTGGGCAGGTCGCAGTCCCCACAGGACATCGCGATGATCAGCGCGACCGAACGGGCGCTGAGCGCCGGCATCGCCGCGGCCGGTCCGGGGGTCCACCTCGGTGACGTCTCCGATGCCATCGGCGCCGTCCTGAGCGCGGCGGGATACCCGATCAACACCGACTTCGGCGGTCACGGGATCGGCTCGACGATGCACCAGGACCCCCACGTCCCGAACACCGGACGGCCCGGGCGCGGGTACCGGCTGCGTCCCGGGCTGCTGCTCGCACTGGAGCCGTGGGTGATGGCGGACACCGACGAGCTCGTCACCGATCCCGACGGGTGGACGCTGCGCAGCGCGACCGGCTGCCGCACCGCCCACAGCGAGCACACGATCGCGATCACCAGCGACGGAGCCGAGATCCTCACGTCGACGGAGCCGGTGCACCCGTGAGGTCGGAGCGATGTCGGTGCGGCTGAGTGATCCGGTGGGCGGCGGGTCGTCGGCTCAGATCAGCTGGGTGATCGTCTCGAGGAGGCTGATCCCCAGGTCGGCGCCGACGGCCGCGGCCAGCGCGACGCCGACCTGCAGGGCGACCAGGTGTGCGTCGCGCAGTCTCCGGATCGCCACCCGGGGACACGAACGCCACCGCGATCACGGCGACGACGGTCCGGTGGAACCAGCCCGTGGTGGCCCGGACGACGGAGCTCGACCCGGTCTCCCGGACGGTTCGGGTGGGTGGTCAGGCCGCTCTGGTGAGGGCGGCCGGGGTCAGTGTCTCGTCGGTGGCCGGGGACTGGTGTCCGAGCCGGAGTGTCGGCGGACGGGGTTGTAGAAGCCGTCGATCCACTCGAAGATCACCGACGCGAGATCCGCGCGGGTCGTCCGGGTCCGCCCGTCGAGCAGCTCCCGCTGCATCGTGGACCAGAAGGACTCCATGCGGCCGTTGTCGACGCTCGAGGCGACCCGGCCCATCGACCCGAGCAGGCCGGTCTCGCGGAGGCGGTGCCCGAACACCCAGGACGTGGACTGGGTTGATTCGACCGGTGGACGCAACACCGACCTGTTCGGTGGACGCTGGCCGCTCGGTGAGGGCTTCGGCGGGTGTCCGCCAGCCGAGGGTCTTGCGGGGTCTGGTGTTGAGCGTGGCGGCGCAGGAGACCTTGCCCCTGCCCGCCGGGGTGGTCGGTGATGTCGGTGATGTCGGTGCACCACAACCGGTCCGGGCCGTCGGCGGTGAACCTCCGCCGGACGAGGTCGTCCTGGGCCGCGGGCAGCGGATCCTCGACCGGGGCCTCGTCGACCGCGCCGGGCTCGTCGAGGACCTCCGCCGCCGCCTGGACGACATCGCCGGCGCAGCCGGGGCCGTGGCCTGCACCGTCGAACCCGTGCCGGGGATCACCGCGGACCACCTGCACCTCGAGCGGGTCGTGCTCAACCTCGTCCGCAACGCCCTCGAGGCCACCGCCCCCGTCGCGGGTGGCACGAGTGCGAGCGTCGGTCAGGAGGCACGGGTGCGAGCCCGGGTCGCCCCGGCCCCCACCGGTCGGACCGGGGACACCGGGCCGTTCCGGGAGAGGCCCGGGTGGGGCGCCGGGCGCACCGCACCCGGGGTGGTCCTCGAGGTCGCCGACTCCGGGCGCGGGATGACCGACGAGGTGTGCGCGCGGGCGGTGGAACCGTTCTTCCGCGCCGACACCAGCGCCGGCGGCGCCGGCCTCGGCCTCGGCCTCGGCCTGGCCATCGTGTACGGGATCGTCAGGCAGCACGGCGGGAACCTCGACATCGACTCCACCCCCGGCGCCGACACCACCGTCAGGATCACCCTCCCCGTCGACCCGGTGACCGGGGCGGCCACCGGTCACTGACCGGGCCGTCCGCTCGGGTCGGCCCCGAGGGGCTGTCCGAGGGCGGGTGCCCACCGACATCGCCTCGGGCCGTTGGCGGCGACCGGACCGGCGGACCCTGTGGGAACCGGCGATTCCGCGGGCGCGGGACAGGACACCACGGCGGCGGACAGCGCCGGCGCCGGTGACCACGCCACGCGCCCGCTGGTCAACGGGCGGCATCAGCGGGCCGGCCCGGCCCCCGGGGACCACCCGGGCCGCTGAGGCCGCCCACGCAACTGACCCGATCGGCGCCACCGACAGGCGGGGTACTCCCGCGGGGGCGGCCGGCCGCGCTGAGGGTCCGGTCAGCCGAGCCAGATGCAGGTGGGGTCCCCGCCGTCCCAGATGCCCGCCCGGTCCCGGTCCCGGTCCGGGCTGGGGTGGGGTGGGTGGTCACAGTCGACCGCACCCGGGTCGGGGCCGGCAGCCCGACCACCACCGGAGCCGCCTCGGAGGACTCACGGGAACCGCTCGCCGCTGCACGGTCGGAGAGCGGGGACTGATGGTCAGCTGGGTTCACGGGGGGTCCACTGCTGCGTGGGAACGGTGACCGCCCCGGCGACCCGGTGGCGCCATCACCGTGTGATGACCGGCTCGCGGGCTGGACCAGCGTCAGGATGACCGAGCCCGGCAATCCGTGCCGGACACGGCGTCTCGCGGGCCCGGAACCGGCCGTGGTGGCGGTGGACGGCCCTGCTCGACCGATCTACCGCGGCGGTGGTCCCGCCCACGGGTCGGGGTCAGAGACTGCTGGTCGGGTGGAGGGTGGCGCCGATGACGGCGGGGTTGCCGTGGGTCCAGAGGCCGGTGACCTGGCGGCTGGCGATCCGCCACCCGTCAGCGGTGCGGGTGACGTGGTCGTCGTAGCGGCCGCCGATGACGAACTGGTCGTCCCCATCGCCGGTGGCGCGGACGTGTTGGGCGTGGAAGTAGCTGCGCACGGTCGAGGTGGCCCCGGCCGGGGCCGGCTCGGCCGGGGCAGGCTCGACGTTGCCGATGAGGTGCTGGGTCAGGTCCAGCGGGGTGAGGAACGCCTCGTACTGACTGCGGATGGCGGGGAACCCGGTGACCTCGCCGGTGGCGAAGATCCCGGTCGCGTCGGGGAGGAAGCAGGTCGACAGCAGGGTCCAGTCGCGGGTGTCCATCGCCCGGGCGGTGCGGTGGATCAGTGCGGTGATGTCGGCGCGGTCGTGGAGCTCGGAGACGGTTTCGGCAGCGGGTCGGGTCACGGCACCGATCCTCTCGTGGACCGGTGGACCGGTGGACCGGTGGGCGGGTGGGCGGGTGGACCGGTGGGCGGGGTCGCGGAGGGAGACGGCGGAGTGCCGCCCGCCGCGGTCAGCGGTGGAGGGTCCGCAGTCAGGTCACCGAGATGGCCACCGCGCCCGCGTAGGGCGGAACCCGGGCGCGGTCCGCAGGGACGCGCGTGCGCTGACCACGACACCTGCCCAAACGCCCGCCGGATACTGAACTCATCCGTGATCGCTTGGTCGCTCTTGGCTCTCCGAGAGCAGGGCGCGGATCACGGAGCCAACCCGCACCCCGGACCCCGGTGCTGTTCCGACCGCGGTGACCTCCCGGACAGGTGGCGGCCATGACCACGACCGACCCGACCCCCCCGCGGGACGCCGCCCCGCTGACCGGCGCTCCGGCGCCGGGTGGCGGCCGGAACTCCCGAGGGCTGAGCCGGGCGGTGATGGTGGTGGCTGCGGCGGTCGACCTCGTGGACGATGACGGTCTCGCCGGGTTCACGAGGCACCGCCTCGGGGTGCCCGGGTCACGAGGGGCGCTGTCGTCGGGTCCTGGGTACCGTCCATCCCGCGGCTCGGCCGCCGTCGGGCGTCGTTGTCGGACGCCGGTGGGCTCGCAGGCCACGTCGACTCGGAGGTCTTGGTGAGCGCTTTCGCCGCGACGGTTCCCGAAGCGGCTCCCCCGGTGGTCACGGACGCGGTCCTCACCGATCTGCGGGCCCGGCTGCGGGCGTACCGGCCGGTGGTGCTGCCGCCGGGGTTGGGCTGGTCGCGGGGCGTCGATCCCGGCTACCTCGCCGATCTGGTCGAGTGGTGGGCGGGCTCGTACGACTGGCGGGGGCACGAGCAGCGGATCCGGTCCTGGCCGTGGGTGCTCACCGGTGCCGGGTCGACACCGGTGCGACTGGTGCACCAACGCTCGGCGTCCCCCGACGCGGCCGTGGTTGTGCTGCTGCACGGGTGGCCGGACTCGGTGCTGCGGTTCGAGAAGGTCCTGCCCCTGCTCAGCGGCTACGACGTGGTCGTGCCGGCCCTGCCCGGCTACCCGTTCGCCGCCCCGGTCGCGGCCGGGGGGATGTCGGCTGATGACATCGCGGAGGCGGTCGCGGCGGCGATGGCCGAACTCGGCCACGCCCGGTACGTCGTGTCCGCGGGGGATGTGGGCTGCGACGTGGCCGAGGCCCTCGCCGATCGTCACCCCGCCCGGGTCGCTGCGCTGCACCTGACCGACGTGTCGCAGTCCCACTTCCTCGTCGACCCTCCCGATGATCCGTCGGAGGTGGAGCGGGCCTACATCGCCCACGGCCATGACTGGCAGGCCCGGGAGGGCGGGTACATGCACGAACAGCGCACCAAGCCGCACACCCTCGCGGTGGCGTTGGGGGACTCCCCGGCCGGGTTGCTGGCGTGGCTGGTGGAGAAGCTGCGGAGCTGGACCGACTGCGGCGGGGAGGTGGAGACGGAGTTCACGCGGGAGCAGATCCTGACGTGGGTGACGGCGTACTGGGTGAGCGGCGCGATCGGCACGTCGTTCACCCCGTACGCGACCGGGTCGTCGAAGACCGCCCGGGTGGTGGCCCCGGCGGTGTTCACCGTGTTCCCCCGCGACCTGGTCAACGCCCCGGAGGAGTTCGCCCGCCGGGTGTTCGACGTCCGGTGCTGGCGTGAGGAGGCCGCCGGCGGCCACTTCGCCGCCTGGGAACAGCCCGCCGCCTACGCCGCCGGCATCCACGACGCCGTCGCCCTCGCCCGCGGCTGAGACGCACCAGGAAGAGTCAGGGCGGCGACCGAGGCTGTCGGCGCCGGTGGCTGCGGGTCGTCCCCGGGCTGAGCGTGGGCGGGTGCCGACCCCGTCGTCGTGGAGGTGGGTGAGCGGCGGGACCCACGCCGCCCAGGTGCCCCCGCCGAACAGCTGAGGGCCGCCGCTTCGATTCGTGCCTGCGGCTCGGGTACCCGCTCGTGCGGTAACTGCCCTCTCGAGTGCCGACCCTGTAGGGCCACTCGGCTACTCCGCGGCCGGCCGCGAGGTGTCGACGCGAGACGGGCCGGCGGTGGCGGCGGCGGCGGTGCGGGTGGCGCTGAGCAGGAGCATGGTGACCGCGGACCCGAGGATGCCGGCGGCGCCGACGACGAAGCTGGGTGGGACGCCGAGGGCGGCTGCTGCTCCCGCGGCGGCGACGGCGAGGCCCTGGCTGACGATGATGCCGGTGCCGGCCACGGCGAACGCCCGCCCGCGGATGTCGGGTGGGGTGTGGGCGACGAACACCGTCCGCGCGAGCAGGCTCACCGTCATCCCCACCCCGGAGGCGACGACCACGGCGACGACGACCGCTGCGGGCGGGTCGAACAGGCAGACCGCGAGGGGGAGCAGGGCGAGCTGGGCGAGCGCTCCGAGGGCCCGTTCGGGTCGCTGGCGGCTCCAGCGGGCCGCCCACAGCCCGGACACGACGTTGCCGGCCGGGTTGGCCGCGAGCAGGACGGCCACCAGCAGCGGGCCGCCGTTGAGCTGGCGGGCGTAGGGGGCGGCCAGGCCCTCGGGGACGACCGCGAACGCGGACACCACCCAGATCAGGAGCACCGCCCGGCGGACGCGCCGTTCGGCCCAGATCGCGGCGGTCCCGGCCGCGGCGTCCGCGCCGGCGCGGCGTGCCCGCGCCGCCCGTCCCGGGGCTGCCGGTGCGGGG
>CAXSIB010000147.1:0-7557 GCA_964237095.1 uncultured Actinomycetales bacterium | reverse complement strand
CCCCGACCCGCCCCGCCGACACCGATCCCAGGGAGAGCTCATGAACAGCCACGAGATCCTCGTCACCGGTGCGACCGGAGGCATCGGCCGGGACCTGGTGGACGCACTCGCCGCGGCCGGTGCACCGGTGCGTGCGATGTGCCGCCGCCCGGAGCAGATCCGCGCCTTCACCGACCGCGGCATCCACGCCGTGCACGGCGACTTCACCGACCCCGACAGCCTCGAGCGGGCCATGAACGGCTGTGACCGCGTGTTCCTGCTGACCTTCCCCGGCCGCGAGCAGCAGACCCACGGACACCGCGGGATCGAGGCCGCCCGCCGCGCCGGCGTCGAACGGGTCGTCCACCTCGGCGCCGCCGACGCCGACCCGCGCTCACCGGTGCCCTGGGCGGTCGCCCCGGCTCAGACCGATGCCGAGCTGAAGGCGTCTGGACTGGAGTGGACGCTGCTGCGGCCGTCGGCGTTCATGCAGAACCTGCTGTCGTCCGCCGCCCCGGTCCGCCGAGGGCTGCTGCCCCAGGCCAGCGGCCGCGGCGCGGTCGGCTGGATCGACACCGCCGACATCGCCCGCGTCGCCGCCCACGTGCTCACCACCGACGGCCACACTGGCGCCGACCACGTCCTCACTGGCCCCGAGCGGCTCTCCATGCCCCAGGTCGCCGCCGCCCTCACCGGCGTCCTGGGCCGCCGGGTCCGCTACCTGGACCTGCCCGGCGCGGTCTTCCAGGCCGTGCTGCGCCTGTCCGGGGCCGACGCCTGGACCGCACGCGGACTGCGGGCCCAGTTCGCCGACGTCGTGCGCCACGCCACCCACGGGGTCGACGTCCTCACCACCACCGTCGAGGACCTCACCGGCACTCCACCCAACCGGCTGGAGGACTTCCTCCGGTCCCACCGGTCCTCCTTCGCCCGGACGTCCTGACCCACAACCTGGTCGACAGCGTTCGGTCGTGGGCCCTGTGGTCGTCCTGGGTGGCGTGGTGGTCGCGCCGCACTGGCGGCATCAGAAGCGGTCGACCACCTCGGCGACACAGCCGAGCAGCCAGGGGACCGCTCGGGCGGCTGGCCCGCCCCCGTCTTCCGGCTCGGACGGCTCATCGAGATCCCCACCGCGCCCCTTCTGCACCTGCTCGGCATCAGTGAAGTCACGAGTGGTCCAACGACGGGGAGTGCGGCGTGAATGGCGCGACGTTCAAGCGGTGCACGTGCGATCTTCCCGCTCGGGCCGATGGTCAGCGCGTCACCTACAGGAAGCGGCACGGCACCCGGTGGTGTTCGCACGAGCTGCCACGGGGAGCAGACAGCAGCAGGCGACGAACACGAGCCGGAGGATCGCGACGGAGAAGGCCGCAGCCGAGGCCACGCAGGAGTCGATGTCCGCGTCTGCGCGGGGCGAGAGGATCGAGCCGCTCCGGTGGACAGCGGGCGAGTTCTTCGACCAGTCGCTGGACCGCAAGGGCACCCTGCGCTCCTCGATCCGCCGGTCCTACGGCGAGCACGTACGGCTCTGTCTCTCGCCGGGTCTGGGGTGCCTCAGACTGAGTGATCTCCGAGATCATGACGTCGATTGCCTGTATGCCGCGATGAGGCAGCTGGGGCAAGAACCCGACGGGCGGCCGAGTGAGATGCTCAAGCGCCTCCTGGAGGTCCGGAACACGAAGTCGAAGCCGCGACCGCTGACCTCGGCCCGGATACGACGGGTGCACGCAACCCTGCTGAGCGCGCTGAACACGGCGGTCTGGCGCAAGCTGCTCGCCTTCAACCCGGCTCGGAACGTGGAGCTGCCGAGTGGGCGCCGTCCCCGTGCGGTGGTGTGGACCGACGAGCGCGTCCCCGTGTGGAGACGGACGGGTCGCCGGCCTCCGGTGACCGTGTGGACCGCCGATCAGGCCGGGACCTTCCTGGACGCCTCGATGCACGATCGCCTCTATCCGTTGCTCCACCTGATCGCCTACCGCGGTCTGCGCCGGGGCGAGGCGGTGGGTCTGCGGTGGGAGGACGTCGACCTCGGGGCCCGGTCGATGCAGATCACGCAGCAGATCGTCCAGCTCGGCTGGGTGTCCGAGGTCAGGGCTCCCAAGACCGACAGCGGCGCCCGCACGGTCTGCCTCGACGAGGGCACCGCGGAGCTCCTCTGACGCTGGCGGCGGATCCAGCAGAGCGAGGCGCGAGTCCTCGGGGCCGGCTGGACCGAGTCCGGCTACGTCTTCACCCGCGAGGACGGCACCGTCCTGCACCCCGACACCGCCTCCGACGGCTTCCAGCGGCTCGTCCGGGCCGCGGGCTGCCCCCGATCCGGCTGCACGACCTTCGGGACACCGCCGCCAGCCTCGCGCTGCAGGCCGGGGTCCCGATGAAGGTGGTGTCCGGGCAGCTCGGACACAGCTCCCTGGCGATCACCGCCGACACCTGCACCAGCATCCTGCCCGCGGTCGCAAGGGCCGCGGCCGAGGCGGTCGCGGGGTCATCCCGCGGCGTCCGCGAACTCCGCGGGCAGCACTCGATTCCGTCTCGGTCACAATCCGGCCACAATCGGGGCCTGAAAGGCTCCGAACCGCACCCGCCCAGGTGGTAAAACCCCAGGCCAGAGGGGGTGGGCCCCGCGGGGATCGAACCCGCAACCCGCGGATTAAAAGTCCGCTGCTCTGCCAGTTGAGCTAGAGGCCCGGAGGTCGGAGTTCAGTGAAGACGGCCCCAGGGAGAACGGCTGGAGGGACCCAGGTGCTGTCCTTCCGGCTCGGAGGCTAGCCGGTGGGCGCAGCGGGCTGCCCGGCGCGCGATCGGACGACCGCGAGGGCTGGTCGCGCCGCAGAGCACCCGGCCGGTCCAGCGCCCGCCACGAGACCGCGGTGTGAGGCAGGGCCTCCGGGGCGTCCGCACTCCCGGGCACAGTCACACCGCCCTCGTCGGCCGCCGCGTCGCCCCTCCTGGAACAACGTCGTGCTGCCGCTGGTGATCTGAGCAACCAGCGGCTGTTGCCGGTGACCTTGGGGCCTTGCTCCGTGTACGCGAGCTCGAGCACCATCGGCGCGCGCAGGACGTCGCCGGGATGGTCGTCACCGGGGTCCTCATCTCCGTGATCCCCCTCGTCATCGCCTTCCTCGCTCTCCAGGAGTTCTGGCGGGGCGAGGCCGCGGCCGGGGTGGTCCGTGGCTGAGCCGCGCACCGGAGAACCGGTGGCCCGCAGGCCCGCGTCGACGCCGGTGCGGTCGCCCGGACCTCGCATGGCCACGGGGGAGACTGGCGGGGTGGAGCCCACGGTGCGCAGCCTGTTGCAGGGAAGCCTGCTGGACACCGACCAGGGGGGTGTCGCCTTCTGCGGAGTGACCCTGATCGAGGGGGTCGACTCCTCGGGTGCCCCTCGCCGGGTCGTCGTCGACCCGGGCAGCTCCGGGCGGCGCGACGCCGTCATCGGGGCGCTGCACCGTCGAGGGCTGACCGGGTCCGACATCGACGCCGTCGTCCTCACCCACGCCCACTGGGACCACATGCAGAACCTCGACCCGTTCGACCGGGCCGTGATCCTGGTCCACCCCGCAGAACTGAACTACATCCGTGATCCCCATCCCGGGGACTCCGCGACCCCGCGGTGGACGAAAGCCGTCCTCGACTGCTACGACGTCCGCGAGGTCGTCGACGGTACCGAGCTGATGGCGGGCGTCCACGTGGTCGAAGCTCCCGGGCATTCCGCCGGGACCATCGCCGTCGCGGCCGACACCGCCGACGGGACCGCGGTCGTCACCGGCGACGCGATCCAGACCGCCGAGGTGGCGGTCACGGGCCGCAACGCGCTGGTCTTCTGGGACGAGCAGCAGGCCAATCGATCGGTGCGCGCGCTGGTCGAGCGGGCCGACGTCCTCTACCCGGGTCACGACCGCAGCTTCCGGCTCTCCGCGGCCGGCGAGGTGAGCTACCAGGAGGACGTCCGACTCGCCATCACCGGCGTCACCGCCACGACGCCCGGGGTGACCTTCAGCGTCTCCCCCCGCCTGCCACCGCAGATCTTCGAACCCGACGCTGCCTTCAAGGCGCGCCGGCGGGTCTAGCCGGACCCGTCGCGACCCGACCCGGCTCCGGTCAGCCGCGTGGCCGCTCGGCCGGCCGCGCCGAGCAGGCTGGTGCCGGTCATCACGATGGTGGAGGGTGTTGCCGAGCCGCCCGACACGAGAAGGAGGCATGTCCGAGTAGCTCATCGCCTTCGACGACGAGTGGGTCCCCGACCTCAGCCTCGCGGAGCTGCGCGGGAGGTCCACGACCACCCGCGCGCTGATCGCGGAGACGACGGCCGCCGGGGTGTCCGTCTACAGCAACGCCGGTCTGGTGGCGCAGACGCCCGTCTTCAGCGTGGACGCCGCGAGCGGTGAGCCGGTGTTCACCGACGGCCCGTACGTCGAGACCGCGGCGCACCTCGGCGGCTTCCGGACTCTGGCCGGCGAAGGCGGCCGGGTCCGCGTCGGACACGGCGCGCAGGAGGCCGTCGTCCTCGATCCCGGGGCGCAGCCCACCTCCCCGAGTTCCAGGCCGCGCAGCGAAGCGGTGACCACGTCGTCGGCCGACATGCGGGGCACTGCGGACAGGCCCGTGCCCTGCCCGGTGGGGAACTCGGTGGCCACCAACCCGGGGCACTCCACCTGCACCCGGATCCCGGTGCCCGCCAGCTCGGCGCCGAGGGTCTGGGACATGGCCACCGTGTGCCCCAGGGTCCCGGCGTAGACAACGCGACGCGGCATCTGCGAGGACGGCGCCGGTCCGGGGAAGGCGATCGTCCCGGCCACGTTGACGATCGTTGCGATCCCCCGGGCCAACATCCCCGGGACCGCGGCACGGCTGAGCATCGTCGGCGCGACGACCTCGACGTGCACCAGCTCCCGGCCTGCGCGGCGGAGAGGTCGGCGAGCGGCATGTAGTACGCGACCCCGGCGTTGTTGACCAGCATCGTCAGCGGCTGCTCGGCGCACAGGGCGGCGACGGCGTCGATGCCCTCGTCGGTGGCGAGGTCGGCGGCCACCACCTGCACGTCGATCCCGGGCAGGGAGGCGGCCAGGTCGTCGAGGCGGTCGCGGCGGCGACCCACGACGACGAGGTCGTACCCGTCGCCGACGAGACGTTCGGCGAAGGCCCGGCCGATGCCGGAGGAGGCACCGGTGACGAGCGGGTGTGCGGACATCGACTGCTCCTTCGTGAGCCCTGCTCGTTCGCAGGGGCCGCGGGCCGGCGGCGAGCATCGCACCGCCCGCGTTCCTCCGGCGGAACAGGCGCGCCCGGGGTGAACCGGGCCGAGCGGACGCCCGTGTCCCGGGGCAGGAAGCGTCCGGAGAACGGCGAACCCGAGGAGTACCGATGTCGTCACACCGTGCCCGACTGACCGGCGGCGCAGCCGTGGTCGGGTCACTCACCCTGGCCCTCGTGGTCCCGGGGGTCTCGGCCCTCGCGGCCGTCCCGGGGGCGAGCCCGGCCCACGGGTCCGACCGCGGGACCTACGTGCGCACGAACCTCGTGGCCGACCGGCCGGGGCACGCGCAGACCACCGACCCCGACCTGAAGAACCCGTGGGGGGTCTCCTACGGCCCCGGCACGCCGATCTGGGTGTCCGACCAGGCCACCGGCCTGACGACCCTCTACTCCGGCGGTGTGCACGGCAGCCCGCAGACCACCGTCCCCCTGGTGGTGAAGGTCCCCGGCGGCGGCCCGACGGGGCAGGTCTTCAACCCCACCACGAGCTTCGTGGTCCACGGGGCCGGCGGCTCGAGCGCCCCCGCGACGTTCCTGTTCGTCGGGGTCGGCGGCCACCTCACCGGCTGGGCACCCACCGTGCCGCTGCCCGCGCCGTCCCTCGCCGCCCAGGACGCCGTCGTCACCCCCGGCGCCGTCGACACCGGCCTCGCGATCGGCTCCGCCGGCGGCGGCCCGCGGCTCTACGCGGCGGACTTCACCGCGGGCACGGTCGACGTCTACGACGGGGCGTTCCGGCGGGTGGTCACCGCGGGGAACTTCGCCGACCGCCGGCTCCCCGACGGGTACGCCCCCTTCAACGTCGCCTTCCTGGGCGGGAAGGTCTACGTGGCCTACGCGAAACAGGGCGCGACCCGCGGTTTCGAGCAGGACGGGAAGGGTCTCGGCCGGGTGGACGTCTTCACCCCGGGCGGCGTGCTGCTGCACCGCCTGGTGGACTCCGGCCAGCTCGACGCCCCGTGGGGACTGACGATCGCCCCGGCCGGCTTCGGGACGTTCAGCGGTGACCTGCTCGTCGGCAACTTCGGCGACGGCCGCATCCACGCCTACGACGCCCACACCCTGGCGTCGCGCGGCACGGTCCTGAACGGACACGGCCGCCCGATGGCCGTCGACGGCCTCTGGGCGCTCACCCCCGGCAACGGCGTCGAGGGCGCGACGGACCAGGTCGTCTTCACCGCCGGCACCGACGAGGGGGCGCACGGACTGCTCGGGACCATCAGCGCCCACGAGTGATCACGTCCGCCGCTCCCCCGACCACGGGGTGACCCGGATCCGGCCGGTGTCGGACGGGTTCCCCGCGCGCTGTCCATCGTCCGGCGGAGCGCCTCAGCCGAAGCGAGTGCACCGCGGGTCCGGCGGACCCGCAGGACGTCCGGCCGCAGCAGGACCGCGACAGGCCGCCCGGCCCGCGTGATGGTGATCTCCTCACCCTCCTGCACCCGGTCCAGGAGTCCCGCGAGGTCGGCGCCCACGTCGGTCGCGCTCACCGTCGCCATCGGGGCGACGTACGCCGAGCCGGGACGGCGATCGGGCCGGCCGCGGCGCATCGGATCCGCGACGAAGCCGCTCGGTCCGGTCAGGGGGCGGAGCGGCGCAGGCCGCTGGCGCGGACGACGGGGCGGGTGACCGCGGCGCGGACCGCGGCCTCGGCGCCCAGCACCCGCACGTGCTCCCGTGCGCGGCTGAGCGCGGTGTAGAGCAGCTCCCGGGTCAGCAGCGGGGACTCCGGCGGCGGCAGGACGATCGTCACCGCGGTGAACTGGCTCCCCTGGCTGCGGTGCACGGTCAGCGCGTCGATCGACTGCACCAGCGGCAGCCGGCTCGGGGACAGCAGCAGCGGCCCGCCCGCGCGGGCGAACGCGACGACGGTCCCGCGCGGGCCGGCGATGAGCACGCCCGTGTCCCCGTTGTAGAGCTGCAGCTCGTGGTCGTTGGTCGTGACGATCACCGCGCGACCGACCGCCCGCTCGTCGTCGCTGCGCAGCCCGGCCTCGGCGAGCCAGCCCGCGACCTCGCCGGCCCAGTGGCCCACCCCGTGGGGACCGCGCCGGTGCGCGCACAGCAGCCGGTGCGCGTCGAGGGCGACGAGGGCACCGGCGGCGTCCCCGGCCGCCGCCGCCCGGACCAGCGGCCGCGCGGCGGCCACCACCTCGGCCCGCAGCGCCGCGGTCGACCCGTCCTCGACCAGGGACACGGCCGTACCGGAGCGCAGGAGCGCCACCGCCCGGTCGGGGTCGCCGTCGCGGACCGCGGCCGCCAGCTCGGCGATCTCCCCGCCGTAGCGGTAGATCCGCGACAGGCGGGCCACCCCCCGGCGCAGCC